>CADAHK010000001.1 GCA_902787725.1 uncultured Eubacteriales bacterium
GCATCTTAAGTGACTAAGACAAGCTTACTTGAAGATCAGAGAATGATACAGCACGAGATCCACGATGAGATGAAGAACTCCTACATCGACTACGCAATGAGCGTCATCGTTGGAAGAGCGCTTCCGGACGTCAGGGACGGACTCAAGCCAGTACACAGAAGAATTCTCTACGGAATGAACGGTCTGGGAATCACCCCGGACAAACCACATAGAAAATCAGCCCGTATCGTCGGCGATGTAATGGGTAAATACCATCCGCACGGCGACAGCTCGATATATGAAGCCATGGTAAAACTGGCGCAGCCTTTTGCGACCAGATACCCGCTCATCGACGGGCACGGAAACTTCGGATCGATCGACGGCGACGGCGCCGCGGCAATGCGTTATACAGAAGCCCGCATGACACCGTTTGCCCTGCAGATGATCAGGGACATCGAAAAGAACACGGTCGACATGATTCCAAACTTCGACGAAGAAGAGCTGGAACCAGTTGTTCTGCCGTCGCGCGTGCCAAATCTTCTCATCAACGGAAGCAACGGTATTGCCGTCGGCATGGCGACATCCATTCCACCGCACAATCTCAGTGAGACCATTGACGCTTGCGTCAAGATGATCGAGAGCGGAATCGATGATGAGGAATGCACAGTCGAAGACCTGATAAAAATCGTCAAGGGACCTGACTTCCCGACCGGCGCTCAGATCATGGGCAAGAAGGGATTCCAGGATGCATACAGGACAGGGCAGGGCAAATGCGTTGTCAGATCCGTATGTGAAATAGAAGAAACGAGCCGCGGAAAATCCCAGATCATCGTCACAGAGATTCCATATCAGGTCAACAAGGCCAGAATGCTTGAAAGAATCGGTGAAATGGTCAGGGACAAGAAGCTGGATGGTATATCGGCAATACGCGATGAATCAAACAGACAGGGCATCCGCATAGTCATCGAGCTGAAGGCGACCGCCAATCCGCAGGTCATGCTGAACAAGCTGTACAAGCACACATCGCTGCAGGAAAACTACAGCATGATCATGCTCGCGATTGTTGACGGCAGACCAAAGGTGCTCAATCTCAAGCAGATACTTGAGGAGTACCTTAAGCACCAGAAGGAAGTAGTGACCAGAAGAACACAGTTCGATCTGGACAAAGCAGAGGCGAGAGCGCATATCGTCGAAGGTCTGCGCATTGCCCTCGACAATATCGATGAAGTCATCAAGACCATCAGAGAGAGCTACAACGACGCCAAAGAAAAATTAATGGATCGGTTCGGTCTCTCCGAGAAACAGGCGCAGGCCATCCTCGACATGAGACTGGCGCGTCTGCAGGGACTGGAACGCGAGAAGCTGGAAGATGAGTACAGAGAGCTCTGCGAGAGAATAGCTTACTACAAGAGCCTCCTGGCTGACGAAAAACTCCTCATGGGAGTCATCAGAGACGAGCTTCTTGAAATCAAGAAGAAGTGGGGAGACAAGAGAAGAACCAAGATCCACGCCGCTGTTGACGAGATGGACGAGGAAGACTTCATAGAAGAGAAGCAGGTAGCGATTACTCTGACCCACAGAGGTTATCTCAAGAGAGTAGCCGCGGATACATACAGGACTCAGAAGAGGGGAGGCAAAGGCATCACAGGCCTTTCGACGAGAGAGGATGACTTCGTGCGCGACCTCATCATGACGTCATCCCTCGACCACCTGATGTTCTTCACGAGCATGGGTAAGGTCCACAAGCTCCGCGCGTACGAAATACCTGAAGCGAACAGAACGGCCAAGGGCGCTAACGCGGCCAACTTCCTGAACCTAATGCAGAGAGAGCGCATTTCCGCCATCATTCCATTCAGAGAATTCAGTGATGACAAGTTCCTCATCGGAGTTACCAAGAAGGGAACTATCAAGAAGACTGCGATTTCAGCCTTCGACACGAACCGCAAGACCGGGCTTATAGCGATTACGCTCAAGGACGGCGACGAGCTGGTAGAGATCAAGCAGACCACAGGAACAGATAATGTAATCATCATAACCAAGAACGGCAAGTGCATCTGCTTCAGCGAGCAGGACGTAAGACCGATGGGCAGAAACGCCGGCGGAGTCAGAGCAATCAATCTGGAAGATGATGACGAAGTCGTGGCAATGCAGCTCGTACAGCCTGGCGAAGAACTTCTCGTAGTAACGAGCAAAGGCTACGGCAAGCGCACGCCGGTCGAAGAGTACAAGATCCAGGCCCGCGGAGGCAAAGGCCTTCTGACCTATGACAAGAGCAAATTCAAGAAGACAGGTCATCTGATCGGCGCGTGCGTCGTAGAGGACAAGGACGAAATCATGCTCATAAACTCCAAGGGAACGGTAATCAGAATCGCGGCAAAGGACATCTCACGTCTTGGCAGGGCCACTCAGGGAGTCAAGATCATGAGAGTCGGCGAAGACATCGAGATCATCTCCATGTCAAAGGTTATCAACGAAGAGGAGAGAGCGCAGCTGGCGGAGCAGTCCCAGAAGCAGCGCAACAAGAGGAAGGCTGAGAAAAAAGCCGCTCAGGCTAAGGCCGAAAAAGAAAAGGCAAAAGCCGCCAAGGATGACGGAACGGAACAGACAGAATTCGATATATAAGGAGAACAGCATCACATGAAGAGAGTATTTTCAGGCGTACAGCCGACGGGCAACATTCATATCGGCAACTATCTCGGGGCTCTTAAGCAGTTCGTTGAACTGCAGAAAGACCATGAGTGCATCTACTGCATCGTCGATGAGCACGCGATCACTGTACCGCAGGACCCGAAGGAACTCAGAGAGCACATACTCGACGTTGCGGCGCTCTACATGGCCATTGGCGTCGACCCAAAGAAGTCCATCATTTTCGTGCAGTCGCAGGTCAGTCAGCACGCTGAGCTGGGATGGGTGCTCTGCTGCAACAGCTACACAGGAGAACTCTCCAGAATGACTCAGTTCAAGGCCAAGAGCGGAGGAAACGAATCTGTCGGAACGGGTCTCCTGGTGTATCCGGTTCTCATGGCTGCGGACATTCTCCTTTATGACACGGATGTAGTCCCGGTCGGCAATGACCAGAAGCAGCACATAGAGCTGGCCAGAAACATCGCAATAAGAGTGAACAACAAATACGGGGAGACCTTCGTTGTTCCGGACGGCAGATTCATGAAGGAAGGCGCCCGCATCATGGCGCTGGATGATCCTGAATCCAAGATGAGCAAGAGCGCGGAGAACATCCACTCACGCATTTCACTTCTCGACGAGGACAGCAAAATCAAGAAATCCATCATGAGAGCGACAACCGATTCCGACGGCGAGCTTAGATTTGATCCGGTCAACAAGCCGGGCGTGAGCAATCTGCTCAACATCTACAGCGCCTTCAGCGGCGTTTCAGTAGATGAGATTCTGGCGAACCAGAGCTGGAGAGGATACGGCGATCTCAAGAAGGAGCTCGTGGGAGTAACCCAGGAAGCTCTGGCGCCGATCAAAAAGAACTACGAAGAAATCCGTCATTCCGAGGAGCTCATCAGAGTTCTGAACGATGGAGCGGAGAGAGCTTCCGCAATCGCGGAACCCGTTATGCAGAGAGTCAGGGACAAGTTCGGTCTCGGCCTCGGCTGATTTCTGATGATTAACAGAAAAGATATATTAAAATCCCCGGCCGAGGCCGGGGATTTTTTCTTTGGATTTAAGAGCGAAGGTTTTAAGACTGAAGAGCGGCCAGCTCTTCAACGCCGCTTCTGATCATCGCCTCAATTCTATCGTTCAGTTCTTTTTCTTCTTTTCTTGATATTCCGGCTGTCGGAATCGCCGGGAAGACGCGTACATCCACCCGGGCAGGCATTACGCAGCCGTTCTCCTCAAACATGTGGTATGTGCCGTTGAGCGCTACCGGAACTACAGGAACGCCCGGTTTCGTCGCGAGCTTTATGGCACCCTTCATGAAAGGGCCGACTACGGGGCCTTTGCTCCTCGTACCCTCAGGACATATGGCGAGGGAGAAGCCGTCGTTGATGTATTCAATGCCCTTGTTTATTGCGTTGAGAGCTTCGCGGGGATCGTCGTTTTCGATGAAGACGCTGCGGATGCGCGGCATCCACTGCCCCAGAACCGGCGCCTTTGCCAGGTACTTCTTGGCGACGAAGCCAAACTGGTACTTTCTGAATACAGCGAACATGATAGGTATGTCGGCGTAACTCTGATGATTATTTGTATTTGTTGTAGTGAATCACATCGCCGAAAACCTTGAAGGCAGCGGAGATGTTTCTTGTAATCTTCATGGCTTCACTCCTGAATAAGCGTCAGCAGATCTTATTTCTAAAACTTGACGTCCCCCGGTCCTCTGTCGAAGAACACGCTCTTTGACGATACGGAGAGAGGAATGCCGTAGCAGACCTTGACTTCTTCGCCGAAGAGACCCATCCTTGCGGCTCCCTTGCCGGCAGAGAAGAGGACCCTGTTGTCCATGCGGTTGTCGGCGGCCAGCGAAACGGCTGATCCGACCGCGATGCCCAGATCTGTAACGTTGAAGGCGCAGACGGCGCCCGCTTCCATGTTCTCGCCGCACTCTCTGAAGCCGCAGAGACCGCAATTCGTCAGCCAGAGCGGAGCGTTTTCCGCCCAGAGGAGAACAACGCAGTAGCTGTTGTCGACATTACCCGCGTCGCGGGCGTAGAAGTCCTCGCCGGTCTCTTCCGCGATATCGCGCATGTGCGAGGCGAGAGCGTCCTTTTCCTCACCGGTGAGCAGGACGCCGTTCACATCATCGACGCCGTTGCCCTTTGGAGCGGTGATTGCGGCCGCGAGCATGGCCTGGCCGATTCTTATGGCGGCTTCAGAAGAAGCCTGATCTCTGTTCAGTATCATGTTTTCAGTCCTTTCGTCGTTAGAAATCAATCTAGTCGTTAAAAATCAAGTTGGTAAATATCAAGTCATCAAAGCGAGGTGAAGCGCGCGCGCTGTCTTTCTATAAGCTTTTCAAAAGCGCCGCGTTTTTCCTCTTCGCTTCCGAAGCTCATGAAAGCGTGGTAGGTCTCGGCGTCTGCCTTTGCGTTATCCCAAAGAGCGTCTGTCGTCATGTCCAGGCCCACGATTACCAGCTCGCCTGCAAGAGCGATATCCCGCGACATTTCATCATACAGAACGCCGTCGCCGCAGGCGACTACGCAGGAAGAACCGCGTTCCTATAGCCGTGTTCGCCGTTCATCATCACGAGCCGGCGGATGGAGCGGCCGTCGCGTTTTGTAATTTCGTTGTCAAGATCCACCAGAGGCAGACCGCGCTGCCGGGCCAGCTCAAGAGATTTCTCCTTCACCGGGGCGCCGAAACAGCCCGTAACCACTATCAGATTTGCGTTCATAAACAATCCTTGCTATTATATACTACACTGATTATACAATAAGCAGAGGGAGATATACAAATGGCTAACAAACCTGTACTGGTAATAATGGCGGCTGGAATGGGGTCGAGATACGGCGGCCTTAAGCAGGTCGATAAAATCACGGACGCGGGAGAGATAATTCTGGATTTCTCGCTTTACGACGCCATGATGGCGGGCTTTGACAAAGTAATTTTCGTAATACGCGAAGAGCACAGAGACATTTTCAGGGAGCTCGTCGACGAGAGGGCGGGCAGATTCATGGAGGTGGAGTACGCCTATCAGGATCTCAATGACATTCCTGAGGGATTCGAGGTTCCGGAAGGAAGGGCCAAGCCGTGGGGAACTTCCCACGCCATACTGGCATGCAGAGATCTTATCGACGGACCGTTCGCGGTCATAAACGCCGACGACTATTACGGACCGGGCGGTTTTGTAAGCGTCTATGAGTATCTGACTGAACATGAGGACACGGACGTTCTCGAGTACTGCATGGCGGGATATGTTCTGAAGAACACCATAACAGAAAACGGCCACGTGGCCCGCGGCGTGTGCGAGATGGACGATAATGGCTATCTCAAAGAGATAACGGAGAGGACCAAGATCCAAAGGCAGCCTGAGGGCATATGCTATACGGAGGATGACGGCGAAAGCTGGCATCTGCTCGCTGAAGACACCCTCGTATCGATGAACTTCTGGGGATTCACCGAGAGCATGATCAGAGAGCTGAAGGCCGGCATCGGTGAGTTCTTTGAGAATGAAGTTCCGAAGAACCCTCTCAAGAGCGAGTATCTGCTGCCGCGCACAGTCGACAAACTGATAAAAGCAGGCGAAGCACGCGTAAAAGTGCTGCCGTGTCACGACAAGTGGTGCGGAGTAACATATAAAGAGGACTGGCAGAGCGTACATGACGAGCTCCAGGCCAAGAAGGACAAGGGCGATTATCCGGAGAAGCTCTGGAAGTAACGTGCAAAGGCAGGACAGCGCAGAACAATGAGCGGAATCATCAACACAATTTTATCGATTCTTCTTGCAGCCGCCATCTCAGGCGGCGCTTCTGCTATGGCGGAAGTTGAGCCGCAGGAAGCTGCGGACGCATTCTTCCGCGATCTTGCGAGCGGGAACGACCAGGTGGCCATGGCGTACATGGACAACAGGTATATCAACTTCCTCGAGAACGTCAAGGGCACCGATGAAGAAATGGACCGTCTTGAAGATGCCGTCTTCAGGAATTTTTCCTTTGAGATAACAGATTCCGCGGCTAAGAACGACGTGGCGGTCGTCAAGGTCACGGTCAGGAACTGTGATTTCAGCGGCGTCATGGAGGATTACAAAAAGGAGTCCTATGAGTATGTCACGGGCAACCTCTACAGTGACGATGTCGTCAGCAAGGAAAAGCTGAACAAGAAGTGCATCGACATATATCTCGACCAGGTCGAAAAGACTGCTGAAGGTGACGCGAATTACGAAGCGGAGATATTCCTTCCGATGGAAGAGGACGGATACGGCGGATGGCGCATACTCCTTAGCGACGACATAATGAAAGAAGTGCTTGGAAAACTGGAGATCCCGACCCATGAGTAAGAGGTACACTTATACTGAAACAGAAGTGAATAATCCGGGGTTCAGCAGAACGACGCTTATTCTCATCGCGGCGGGAACAATACTGTCCATAGTGCTTTTGCTTCTCGCTCTGTGGCTGGGAGTGAAAGAACTGTCATCTGATTCCAGAGAAGCCATGGCGGCCATCGCGGAAGAGAAGAACGCGTCGGCTCAGGAGATCGATCTTGCCAACACTCTTCGCGAGACCACCGTCGACTACGTGATAGAGAAGGAGGAGATTCCGGCCTATTCCTATGCACAGGTTCAGGCCATGGATATGAGTGTGCCGAGCGGAGTAACCGTCGACGATCTCAAGCTTGTTACAAGGCATAAGCTGGTCGGCACCGAAGAGACTCTCTACAAACTTGAGCAGGAGTACGATCTGAACTGTCTGTTCCTGCTGGCGATAGCTTCGCATGAGAGCGCATACGGAACAGCCCAGTTCCACCCGAACAATGTCTGCGGTTACGGCTACAAGGGTTTTCCGTCCATCAACGCCTGCCTGGAGACAGTAGGCAGGGCGCTGGCGAAGAGTTACCTGAGTCCGTCAGGCTCATTCTACAAAGGCAAGACGATCGCCGCTGTAAACAGAACCTACGCGGCTGACGGGTCGTGGAACGTCAAGGTGGCCAAGAAGGTTGCCTACTTCTACAAGGTGATCAGCGAGAATCACAACGCCCAGCTGGAGAAACTGAAATAAACACTTGAAAGAAGCTGAAATAAACGCTTGATTTCACAGGCGTTTCGTGTATAATATACAAGCGCGCAATTTGCCGCGCATGTCCTTGCGATGCGCCGGACGCATCGCCATTAAGTCCACAAGGAGGTGAAAAAATGACTAACTATGAGGTACTGTTCATCATCGATCCTGCACTGGAAGACGAGAAGAAAGAAGCCACTGTAGAAGCAGTTAAAGAAATCATTTCTGCAGAAGGCGAAGTCGGAAATGTAGACGTATGGGGAATGAGAAAGCTCGCATATCCTATCAACAAGAAGTCTGAAGGATATTATGTTGTCATCGAATTCAAGGCGGAGCCAACACTGCCGAAGGAACTCGACAGAAGACTCAAGATTTCTGACAACGTAATGAGACACCTTATCGATAATAAGGATCAGAAGTAAGAGGGGGAGAACGATGAATAATGTTAATTTGATTGGGAATCTGACAAGAGATCCGGAACTCAGATATTCTACAGGCGCCAATCAGACAGCTGTCTGCAGATTTACCATTGCGGTAAACGACGGCTACGGCGACAAGCAGAGAACGAGCTTCATTCCTATCGTAGTGTTCAACAAGCAGGCTGAGAACTGTGACAGATATCTGGCTAAGGGCCGCAGAGTGGCCATCACAGGCAGAATCCAGACGGGCAGCTACGAGAAGGACGGCAGGACAGTCTACACGACAGACGTCATTGCCAGCAACGTTGAGTTCCTCAGCAGCGGTCAGCAGGGTCAGGGACAAGGCCAGGGAGGCTTCGGTCAGCAGGCATCATTTGAAAGCCAGCCGGCACCGCAGGCACCTGCGCAGGGCGCCCCGACAGAGATTGATGTACCGGGCGGATTCACATCCCTTCAGGATGACGACATTCCGTTCTAGAATCAAAATCTTGAAAGAGAGGAGAACAATATCATGGCATTTGATAACAAGAGACGCGGTGGCATGAGAAGAAAAAAGGTCTGCCAGTTCTGCGCCGATAAAAACAAGAGCATAGATTACAAAGACGTTGATACTCTCAAGAAATATGTGACTGAGAGAGGCAAGATTCTTCCTAGAAGAATTACAGGAACCTGCTCAATCCACCAGAGAGAGGTCACTAAGGCAATCAAGAAGGCAAGAGTTGTCGCACTGATGCCTTACATCGCAGAATAAGTAATCGTAAAACGCAGGAGCGGCTGATGCCGCTCCTTTTGCATTGGTGAATATTTTTTGCTATAATATACGTTACGATAATATGCCTTATTGTGCGTATTTTTAGGAGAAAGAAATGTACGTTGGACGAATTGAAAGGCTGCTGGCCTACTATTCGCCGCTGCCCATGTGCATCGTAAACGCCCAGGGCAAGGTGACGAGAGCCAGCAAAAAGATAGCAGAAGTATTTAAATACGACGGAATAATCGACTACGATATCTTCGCGCTGACAGGCATCAAAATGCCTGAGTTTGTCAGTGCTGCGGAGAATGAGGAACCTCTGTACATACAGAGAAACGACAGAACCTTCCGCATCGGATGCAGCTTCCTCGGCGGAGGCAGCGGTGAAGAGGGATCCCATGAAGAAGCGTCGGTAATACTTCATTTCACGGACATAACGGCCTACGAAGAACTGAAGGAACGCTACAAAGATGATCGTGTCTACATGATGCTCGTCAACGTTGACAATTTCGACGAACTCATATCAGGCAACAGCGACGACACGGACAGCGATGTCAGGGTGAGCATCGACAAGCTCATCAGAAGCTGGGCTGCGTCAATGGAAGCGATGATCGTCAGATACAGGGACAACATGTATGAACTGGTCATCACCCACAGGAATTACGAGGAGCTCATCGAAGACAAGTTCTCGATCCTGGACAAGGCGAGAGAGATAGAGAGCCCGACAGATTTTCCTGTTACGCTCAGTATCGGTCTGGGCATCGGCGAGGACAGCCTCGTAAAGCTTGACGATTACGCGCAGGAAGCGCTCGACATGGCCCTCGGCCGCGGAGGGGATCAGGCCGTAATCAAGGACGGGAGCAGTTTCGAATACTACGGCGGACGAACCCAGAGCGTAGAAAAGAGCAACAAAGGCAAGTCGCGTATCATCGGCCACGCCCTGGCGACTCTCATGGATCAGTCCTCAAGAATCTTCGTAATGGGCCACAAGAACCCGGACATGGACTGCTTTGCTGCGGCCATCGGCGTTTCAAGACTTGCAAAGTCAGTAGGCAAGGACGCTTACATTCTTTTGAGCGAATACAATGAGACCATGATAGACATGGTAGCCGACGCGAAGAAGACAGGAGAGTATGAGTTTGTAACGGGAGAAAGAGCCCTCGAACTCGTCGAGGAGAATTCGCTGGTCGTAGTTGTGGATACTCACAGGCGGATGCTCGTGGAGTCTGCTGATCTGATCGACCGCGTAGAGAGACTGGCCATAATAGACCATCACAGAAAAGCGGAGGACGCCTTTACGAACCCTACGCTTTCATATCTGGAATCATATGCGTCGTCGGCCTCCGAGCTGGTAGCTGAGATTCTCCAATACAGAGTAGACAAGAAAGCTCTTTCCAATTATGAAGCGGACGCCCTGATGGCGGGAATCATGCTCGACACCAACAGGTTCGCGGTCAAGGCAGGCGTGAGAACCTTTGAAGCGGCGTCCTGGCTGAGAAGAGCAGGCGCGGACCTCTCCAGAGTAAGAACCTACTTCCAGGAGTCCCCGGAGAGCTTCATCAACAGAGCCAACGGCATAGTGAACGCCAAGATAATGGAGGGCGGAATAGCCATGTCGATCTGCAGCGGACATTCAATCAACACGCAGATCGTGAACTCACAGGTTGCCGATGAACTTCTGACGATCAAGGGCACTGTAGCAAGCTTCGTAGCCGGCAGGAACGAAGAAGGGCAGACAGTAGTCAGCGCAAGGTCGCTGGGCGACATGAACGTGCAGACTATAATGGAACACTTCGGCGGCGGCGGACACATGAACACCGCGGGAACGAAGACAGATCTGGCGCCTGAGGAGATACTGGCTCAGATAGAAGAATACATCAAAACCACAGAAACAACACAATAACGGAATATAATAATACGATGACCGGAATACGGTCTGATCATCAGGAGGTAACAGATGGTTGTCATCCTTTTAAAAGATGTCAAAGGAACAGGAAAAGCAGGCGAGGTAGTCAAGGTCAGCGACGGTTACGCCCGCAACAGACTCATACCTATGGGACTCGCCAAGGAAGCGACCCAGGGAAACGTGAGAAACCTTGAGAAGCAGAAGGCTATCGCCGAGGAAAAAAGGGCTGAAGAGAAAGCCGCAGCTCAGAAAAGAGCGGACGAACTGGAAAAAATCGTTCTGATCGTCCCGTCAAAGGGCGGCGAAAACGGCAAGCTCTTTGGATCCGTAACATCAATGGACATAGCAAAAGCCCTTCAGGAACAGGAAGGGATAACAATAGACAAGAAGAAGATCGAAATGCCGGGCCCGATTAAACAGGCGGGAACAAGCCAGGTAGTGATCAAGCTGTATCAGGACGTTTCAGCGAAAGTAAGAGTGAAGGTAACAGTATAATGGAAGAGAGAATACCTCCCCACAATCCTGACGCGGAAAGATCCGTACTGGGAGCGGCGCTCCTTTCAAAGGACGCGCTGTTCGATGTTGTGGAAGTTGTAAGACCTGAGGATTTTTATGATCCCAACCACAAGGAAATATTCAGCGTAATATTCGACCTGAGCAGGAAGAATGTGCCGGTCGACGCGCTGACCGTTTCGGAAGAGCTCGACAGACGCGGAAGCCTTGAGATGGTCGGCGGCAGATCATATGTAGCGGGACTGTCTTCGACTACGCCGACGACGGCAAACGCGGCCGAGTACGCCGACATAGTCGCCGAAAAGGCGTCCATCAGAAGGCTCATCGAAAAAGCTGACGAGATAGTGACCAAAGGCTATGACAAGAGCATGGACGCGGGACAGCTTCTCGACTACGCGGAGAATGGCATCTTTGAGATTTCGCAGTCGCGTCAGAAGGGTGCGTACATCCCGCTCAAGGATGTTCTGCTCAGCAACATCGATGCTATAGACAGAGCATCGAAGCTTGAAGGCGGACTTACCGGCGTTACCACAGGCTTCAAGGATCTCGACGCCAAGACTTCAGGCCTTCAGAAATCCGACCTGATCATTCTGGCCGCGAGACCGGCAATGGGCAAGACTGCCTTTGCGCTTTCACTTGCTCTGAACGCAGCGGTTAAAGGCGGCGCTTCGGTCATGATCTTCAGCATGGAGATGGCCAAGGAACAGCTTGGACAGAGACTTCTGTCCATGGAGTCAAAGGTCGAGATGCAAAAGCTCAAGACGGGAAGACTTGAAAGGCTCGACTGGGATGATGTAAACAGCGCCCTTGAAGTGCTTTCGGGCGCGGAGATTTTCATAGATGACACAGCCGGCATAAGCATCATGGAGATGAAGAGCAAATGCAGGAGACTTAAGGCAGAGAACAAGCTCGACCTCATAATAATCGACTACCTGCAGCTCATGAATCCTGAGGGCAGATCCCTCGATTCAAGAACTCAGGAGATTTCCGTGATTTCGAGAAACCTTAAACTGCTGGCAAGAGAACTCGACTGTCCGGTCATCGTTCTCTCGCAGCTGTCGAGAAATCCGGAGCAGAGAACAGACCACAGACCGATGCTTTCGGACCTGAGGGATTCCGGATCCATTGAGCAGGACGCCGACATAGTCATCTTCCTCTACAGAGATGAATACTATAATGAAAACACTGACGCTCCGGGCGAGTGCGAAGTCATCATCGCCAAGCAGAGAAGCGGTCCTACGGGGACGGTCAAGGTTGCGTGGCTCGATAAGATAACCAAGTTCGTAGACAGCGCCGGAAGCGGAAACTTCAGCGGATTTTAGAGATGGGTTTTTACAGAGAAAAGACAAAAGATTATTTTCTGCTTGATACTCAGGTGGAGAATATGTTCATAAATGAATATATGGTATCCGCTCCGGGAGACTATGTGAAGGTCTTTCTCTTTGCGCAGATGTACACAGGTCTTGGGGTGGAAATCAGCAATGAGGATATTGCAAAGCAGCTATCCATGGACATTGAGGATGTTCTGAAAGCGTGGACATACTGGGAGAAGATGGGCGTCATCAGGAAGATTAAGACGTCCCCTGAAAACCCTCTTCAGTACGATGTTGAATTTGCGCTTCTCAAGGACAAGCTGTACGGCAGCCATGAAGACGCCGCGGTAACAGCAGCGGATACCGGCATAAACAACCAGATGGCGAACAAAGAATTCAGGGAGATGTTCGAAAAAATAGAGAAATCCCTGGGCCGCGTAATAAGCGGGACGGAGATGGGCGAGGTTCTTTCCTGGATAAACGATTACGGAATAGAACCGGACTTTGCCGTATTTGCCGTGGAGTACTGCGCGGGCAAAAAGAAGAAGACCGTCAAGTACATTGAAGCGGTCATCAGGAACTGGATAAGCGAAGGACACAGAACAGTCGAGGACATCAGAGAGTACATAGGTCAACAGGAAGAGCGCTCAGCTGATTACAGGAGAGTGTTCAGATCGCTGGGCTGGACCAGGAACTGGACGGAAGAAGAGAAGAGGATAATGGATCGGTGGTTCGATGAGTTCGGCTTCAGTATCGACACAGTACTTGAAGCGTGCGGAAAGACTTCCGGAATATCCAGTCCGAACATCAACTATGTGAACAAGGTTCTGGAGAGCTGGGCCGCTGAAGGCGGTAATAAGGGAGAAGCAGGCGACGGCCCGAGCGGCTCGGAAATAGCGGAATACTACGAGCTTCTGCGTGAGAAGGATGAGAGGGAAGCCGCTAAGCGGCGCGCGGAGGTTTACGAGAGACTCCCTCAGATGAAAGAGCTCGATGACGAGGAGAACAGGCTCGGGGCAGGTCTTTCGAGGATCGTGGTCTCCGACAGAATAGATAAGAAAGAAACGATAGAAAAGCTAAGAGAACAGATAGAGGACATAAGTGCCCAGAAAGCATTCCTGCTTACGGACAACGGATTTGAGCTTGACTACATGGACATTAAATACGAATGTCCTGAATGCAAGGATACAGGAATGCTTGAAACGGGAGAAAGGTGCCCATGCCACAGGGAAATAACCCCGCAGAAGATAAAAGCTCTGCAGAAAACAGAATAAAAAACGAAGGCGCCGGCCGTACAGAGCAGAACGATGCCGTCAAAAAAGCGTTCGAAGACGTGCAGAAACTGAAGGAACAGATCGAACAGCTCAAGGCTCAGGCGCAGAAGATATACGAGACCCCTGTCACGCCTGCGGAAGAAACCGCCAAGGACAACAGGGTTGCTTCGCGTACGGAGAAAGTCATAGACAATGAAGCCGCGCGCGCGGCGGAGGAAGTCGTAATAAAAGAAGCCCGAAAGGCTGATGCCGACAACTCCGAGGTTTTGGCGAGGTCCCGGGAGGAGAGCCAGGCCATAATTGAAGAGGCTCTAAGAAAGGAACAGGAAGCCAAGCAGAGGCTCGAGCAGAAGAGGGCAGAAGCCGCGGAAAAACACAAGGCCCTTCTCGAGGCAGAGCGTAAAGCCGCCCAAATGAAGACGAATCTGCACAAAGCGGAGATTCAGAGCGAGCTGAACAGAAGCATGCTCATACAGGAACAGAAGAGGGCGGAGCTCCGCAAGAAGAGGGAGCTGGAAAGACAGAGGAAGCTGGAAGCGGCCAGAGAAAGAGAACGTGCTGAACTCCAGAGAAAAGAGGAGGCAAGACTCGCCAGAGAACAGGAGAAACTGGTAAGAGCCGAAGCCGCGGCAAGGAGAAGGAAGGAAGCTTTAAGGCTAAAGGAAGAAGAGCAGAAGGCTAAGAGAGAAAGAGACAGACTCCAGGCCGAACAGCGTGAACTTCAGAGAAAACAGAGAGAAGAACGAGCCGAGGTAAGGAGACAGCGCAGACTCGCGCGCAAGTCCGCGGAACTTGGCGGAGGAATCGTTAACGTTCACGGCACAACAGTTCAGACGGAGATCAAACCGGTTGCGTCATTCTCACTTAAGGAACTGCTCGGAATATCGAAGAGGCGAGAGATAAACGCCGCCCAGACGGAGGAAGAAAAACAGAGCCTTCTCGAAGAGAACGAAAGAATCAAGACAGAAGCGCGTGCGACAGCCGCGCAGCTTAGAGATATAAGACAGAAACGTAGAAAGAACAGCCGCCTTTACAAGCAGTTCATGAGACTGCTGGAGCTGGTTGATGAGAAGCGCCGGCCGATTCTGATAGCGTTTTCGATTGCCCTTGTGGTAGTAGTCGGCTCCGCCGGACTCATAAACTACTTTACTGCGTATGAGTATTCGTACGGAGACAAGAAGCTGGGATATGTAAAGAACAAGGATGATGTCCTGCAGATCACGGACATGGTGCAGCAGGCGCTCACGGAGGAGAAGGACATGACCGTTGTTCTTGACGCCCGTAATGACATCAGCTTCAAACGTGTCTTTACCGGCAACAAGGACATAGTCATAGACACACAGGACGGAGTACTGCAAAGGCTGACTTATCTGGGTGACATAAACGTCAAGGCTTACGGAATGTACGTTGACGGCAGGAAGGTTGGAGCCGTAAGGGATAAGGATATCGCCGCGGGAGTACTTCAGAGTCTTGAGGACAGGTATTCCAACCACGACGAAGGAACTGAACTGAATGAGGCCGTAATAGTTGAACAGGTTGAGTTCAGGGAGAGCAATACTCCTATGAACGAGATTCTCACTCAGGACGCGCTCGTTGAAAAGCTGTGCACGGATACCGAGAAGGAAACGGTCCACACTGTAGCGGACGGTGAGACCCTTGACAGCATCGCGGAAAATCACAGCCTTTCAAAGGAACAGATAATCAAAGACAACAATCTGACAGATGAACAGCTCAAGGTGGGGAGCACGCTTCTGCTGAGGGAAACAGGACCGCTCCTGACTGTCAGAATTACCGAAACAAGAAGTTATACAGAAAAGACTGCCTACAAAACCATAAAGAAAGCCGACAAGGAGATGTACGAAGGAGATACTGAAGTCACCCGCGAAGGCAAGAAAGGCAAGAGCGTCATAGTCGACAAGACGGTATCTGTAAACGGCGAAGTCGTCGAGACGCACAACCTGAAGAAGGAAGTTGAGAAGAAACCTGTAAACAAGGTCATCCACGTCGGAACCAAGGAGAGGCCTCCGACGACAGGAACCGGAACATTCATATGGCCGGCATATGACGGAACATATACGGTTACTTCCGAGTTCAAGTGGCGCTGGGGCAGACAGCATCAGGGCATCGACATGGGCTGCAGGACAGGCAATGACGTACTGGCCGCGGACGGCGGCACCGTAATTCACGCAGGATGGATGGGCGGATACGGAAAACTGGTCATCATTGACCACGAGAACGGAATTGAGACTTACTACGCCCATAACAGCTCACTGCTCGTCAGCCGCGGGGACAAGGTGTTCCAGGGGCAGCACATCGCCGAAGCCGGAAACACAGGAAACAGTTTCGGAAGCCACATACATTTCGGAGTCAAAGACAACGGTACGTTCAAAAATCCAAGGAACTACCTTCCGGCCAGATAAAAGGGCAAGGGACTGAAAGGGAAGAGAGAAATGGCCAAGAGAAGAAGCAGAAGCAGACAATTCAAGAGAAGCAGCCGTGTCATCGACATGGATGAAGCTCGCCAGGAAAGACTCGAAAAGCGCGAGAAAGCGCAGGAAGAGGAAATCCGTGAGCAGACCGCCAGCGATGAGCGCAGGCTCAAGCGCAAGAGAGCCGTCAGAAGAAAGCAGAGCAGACGGAGACTCATCGTTTTGGGTGTCGCCGCGTTTCTTATTGTCATGTTGTGCATATCCATAGTTAACATTCTGCAGCTCAAGAGCGAAGAGCGCGAAGCCCTGAAAAAGCAGGAGCAGCTCAAAGCCAAGCAGGAGCAGATGCAGGAAGAACTCAAGGACGCGGACAGCGACGAGAATATCGAGGACCAGGCAAGGGAGAAACTAAAACTCACCAAGCCGGGAGAAACCATATACATTCCTGAGACGGAGGAAGAGTGATGGACCCGTCAAAGTACGGAGTGCGCCCTTCTAAAAGTCTGGGGCAGAATTTCATCAGGGACATGAGCGTGATCGAACGCATCGTCGATGGAGCGGGGATTGAGCCGGACGACATGGTGATTGAAATCGGTCCGGGACTCGGAGTGCTTACCTCTGCGCTCGCCTCACGCGCCGCGTTCGTGACCGCTGTGGAGATTGACGGAAGGCTGATCCCGGTGCTGGAGGAGACTCTGAAGGATTACGGTAATGTCCGCGTAATAAACAGGGATATTCTGAAGACAGACATCGGGCAGCTTGTTGAAGAGAGCAGGTCGGAGGGCCTGTTTTCGGGGAAGGTGCACATAGTGGGAAATCTTCCTTACTATATAACCACCCCTATAATAATGAAGCTTCTTGAGGACAACGTTCCGGCGGACAGCATCACGGTGATGATGCAGAAAGAAGTCGCAGACCGAATAAGATCGGCACCGGGGAGCAGAACATACGGAGCCATATCAGCCGCGGTCCAGTACTACTGCCGCGTTTCGAAGATAACAGACGTTCCAAAGGAGGCGTTTGTTCCAAGACCGAAGGTGGAATCGACAGTACTCCGCCTTGAACCGCTGAAGGATGAAAAGCCTCAGGTAAAGGATGAGAATATGTATCTCCGCTGTGTGAAGGCGGGCTTCGCCCAGAGGAGAAAAACTCTTCTGAACTCCCTCTCATCGGCGGGAGGAATAGATAAAGAGACAGTAAAGATGAGGCTTGAAGCCGCGGGCATCGACCCGGGCAGAAGAGCAGAGACACTTACAGTAGAAGAATTTGCAAGGATGGCAGACAGTTTTTCAGATGAGCAAGACTAAGGAAATCATTAAAAAAATAAAACACAATCACATACTGGTTCTGTTTATCGCAGCAGTGGTAATCGACTATATAATAGAAGCGCTCGGAAGACTTTCACCTCTGGCAGCGCTGCAGTTTTTCGTTGAGCATCCGCTCATCTCGTTCTGCAACGTCATGCTTATCATGGCGGTTCTGTCACTCTCGCTTCTGTTCAGGAGAAGAGTGTTCGCAGCCAGCATGCTTTCGCTGCTTTGGCTCGCCATAGGAATAATCAACGGCATCATACTGACCAACAGAATGACGCCTTTCAACGTCAAGGACCTGTCCACGCTGAGCGAGGCCCAGTCGATAATCACCAACTATTTTTCAGTGAAGAGCCTCATACTGATCGCGGTCGGAGCGGCGCTGTTCGTTCTGCTGGTCATAATTCTCTTCAGAAAGACGCCTAAGAGCAGCGGCAAGGTCGATTACAGAAAAGCCGCGGCTTCCATAATCATCATAGTGCTTGTTGCCTTTGGATCAATTACCGGAGGCATGAGGCTCGGAGTTCTGGATACATTCTTCCCGAGTTTGCCTTACGCGTACAGGGACAATGGCGTTCCATACTCATTCATGATCACCTGGGTCAAGACGGGAATAGATAAGCCGAAGGGTTACTCCGAGGAGATGATAAAAGGAATCCTCGCGGACGGGGAGCTTGGAGACGACGGCATCTATACTCCTGGCGAGGACGATACGGATGAACCTAAGAAAAAACCGAACATAGTGTTCGTTCAGCTGGAGTCGTTCATAGACCCGACAATAGCGACGAACGTCAAATACTCTAAAGACCCGATACCATACTACAGGCAGCTTCTCAATGAATGTTCATCGGGTTATCTGACAGTACCGGCTGTAGGAGCGGGGACAGCGAACGTAGAGTTCGAGGCCATAACCGGCATAAGCGCCAGATTCTTCGGTCCGGGCGAATACCCGTACAAGAGCATACTGACGGAGAAGACCTGCGAGAGCGTTCCGTACGATCTCAGACAGGTCGGATACACATCCCACGCGATCCACAATCACAGAGGCGCGTTCTACAACAGAAACACTGTGTTCAGCAATCTTGGCTTCGACACATTTACATGTCTTGAATACATGAACAACGTGGTCAAGACCCCTAAGAACTGGGCGAAAGACACAATTCTTACTGAGAATATAATTGACGCGCTCAACAGCAGCGAGGGTCCTGACTACATATACACCATATCTGTTCAGGGCCACGGCAAGTACCCGGATGAGGAGGTCATTGAAGACCCGGTCATAGAGGTGACCGAAGCGCCTGATGAGGAGACAAAGTGGAAGTACGAGTACTACGCAAATCAGGTTTACGAGATGGACCTCTTCGTAAAGGATCTTACCGAGGCGCTGGATGAGTATGATGAGGACGTGGTCCTCGTCATGTACGGCGATCACCTGCCGGCCCTCGACATGAGCGAGGAGAACCTGACGACAGGAGACCTCTATAAGACGCAGTATGTTATCTGGAGCAACTTCGGCCTGGAGAAGAAGGACAAGGATGTCTGCGCGTATGAGATTACATCGCATCTGCTGAAGAGGTTTGGAATCACCGCGGGACTGCTGAACAAATATCATCAGAAATATGAAGGCAAGAAGAACTATCTTGACGGTCTCGAAGCTCTGTCATATGACATGCTCTACGGCAAAGACTACGTATACGGCGGCAAGAATCCGTTTGAGCCTACGGACCTGAAGATGGGAATCAGGGACATCAAGATTGAAAGCATCGTCAAGATCGGTGAAAAATATTACATCAAGGGACAGAACTTTACCGAGTACAGCAAGATATCACTTGATGGTGAAGTGCTGAAGACGGTATATCTGGGCCCTACGATCCTGGCTCTCAACGAGGAAGTGGATCCGTCCAGAGTATCCGACATGAAGGTAAGTCAGGTCGAAAAGAACAAGGAAATCCTCAGCACTACAGAGTAAGCGCTGAAACCTGGCGGAAGGACGCTGTAAATGAAGAAGATAATCAGAGTTCCGCAGCTGGAAACAGACAGACTAATACTCAGAATGTGGACGAAGAAAGACGCTCCGGCGCTCTTTGATTACGCGAAGGATCCGGACGTGGGACCCAACGCGGGGTGGAAGCCCCACGCGAACACGGGCGAATCACGCATGATCATCGACCAGCTCTTCAGGTGCAACATGACCTGGGCGATAGTCGAGAAGGATACCGGAACAATCGTCGGAAGCATCGGATTTGAGGATGATAAGTACAGGCCGAACATAAGCAGCAAGGAGATGGGCTATTCCCTGGCCAAGAGCCGCTGGGGCAAAGGCTACATGACCGAGGCCGCGAAGCGTCTCGTAAGATACGCTTTTGACGAGCTGAATCTGGACGTGCTCATGATTCGAACGAGCGAGACAAACATCAGGAGCCAGCGCGTAATCGACAAGTGCGGATTCAGATATGAAGGGACTCTGCGCAGGGCGTACAGGACCTACGACAACTATCTGCGCGAGGTCAGATGCTACTCCATGCTGAAGGAAGAATACGAAAACCTTTATCTTGAATGACCACATAAAGTGTGGTAACATTACAAGGCGTATGAAAAAATACATGGAAGAAGCCTATAAAGAGGCTGAAGCGGCCGCTGCCGAAGGGGAAGTCCCTGTGGGAGCGGTGATAGTGCGCGATGGCAAAATAATAGCGAGAGCGCACAACATGACAGAGCAGGCAAAGGACCCGACGGCTCATGCCGAGATGCTGGCCATAAGAGAAGCAGCGTCGTTTCTAGGCGGGTGGAGACTGACCGGGTGCAGCATGTTCGTGACAACCGAGCCCTGCAGCATGTGCGCAGGGGCGATAGTCTGGTCGAGGATAGAGAAACTGTATATCGGAACGATGGATCCCAAGGCGGGCGCGTGCGGTTCAGTGTTCAACATCCCCCAGGACAGCAGGCTAAACCACTATGTTGAAATAGAAACAGGACTGATGGGCGAAGAGTGCTCCAGTCTGATGAAAGATTTTTTCAGGAAACTGAGATCGGAGGAAAGACAGTAATGAGAAAAGCAGGCGCATTAATATGCGTAATAATAATGACAGTTCTGCTGATGGCACCGGCGGCTTTTGCCGCTGAGGACGGCGATTCAGCCGCGGCAGCGAAGACAGACCTGGAAATCGTGAGCTCATCACCTGAAGACGGAGCGACAGGCGTCGCGGTCGACAACCTGAGTGTCAAGATCCGCTTCAACAAGGATGTATATCCGAAATCCGACGAGATCAAGGCAGCCAACGCCAAGCAGTTCAAACTGGTTGACTCCGAGGGAAAGAAAGTTCCTCTGAAGGTCTACTACAGCGATAAGGAAGAGGGACTGATCCTCGCTGCGGCAGATGTCTATTCCGGAAAAAACAAGAACACCATAAAAGGTGATGTGACTTATACGCTGAACGTGGGAAGGAACTTCCAGGCGGCAGACGGATCAACAATGGGACAGAAAGTCACCATAAGCATGACGACTCTCAACCAGGGAAGATCCACAGCCATCTACATGATACTCATGGTTCTGATGATGGTCGGAATGGTATTCTTCACACTGAGAAGCACTAAGAAGGACGAGAAGAAGAAGAAGGAAGAACGCGAGTTAAAAGAAGGCGTAAACCCTTACAAAGAAGCCAAGAAGTCCGGCAAGTCCGTTGAGGAAGTCGTATCCAAGCAGAACAAGAAGAAGGCGAAGAAGGAAGAAGCCATCCGCAGACAGAAGGAGGCTGAAGCTGCCATCGAAGCCGAGATCATCGAGAAGATAAGGAAAGAGTCCAACAAGAGAGTCTCTGCTCCGCACGCGATTTCTTCAGCAGGAAGCAGCCTGAAGCTTAAGGTCGTCAAAGACTCCGGAGAAAAGGTCTCCGCAGAAGAAGTAGAAGCAAAGGCAGCAGCGGCGAGGAAGAACAACAAGGGAACGACAAACCCTAAGAACCAGACCGGCAAGAGCAGGAACAAGAAGAAAAAAGGCAAGAAAAAGAAATAAGACATGAAGCAGGGGAGCCGCGGAAGCGCGGCTCCTTTTTAATGCCCTTTGGTTTAGTGGGATGGACGCGGTTTATGGTATAATCGTTTTGGAGCAGAGGAGGTGCGGCGTGAACATACAGCTTAAATCTTACGCAAAGATAAATCTGTCCCTGGATGTGAAAGGCGTAACGGGAGACGGCATGCATCTTGTCGAGATGGTCATGCAGCAGATTCTGCTGTGCGACGATATCGCAATGAGCTGGACGCCCGGGGCAGATGGCCTGGAGATAAGTCTTAAGACCAACAGGAGATTTCTGCCGACAGATGAACGCAACCTTGCCTACAAGGCGGCACTGGTCATGAATGAAATCCGCGGCGGAGACGCAAACGGAAAATTGGAGATAAACATAAAGAAGAGGATACCGGTAGCGGCGGGGCTCGCGGGAGGAAGCGGCAATGGCGCGGCTGTTCTCCACGGGCTTAATGTGCTTTGGGGCATGGACCTGAGTCTTGAGGAACTCTGCGGAGCCGGAGCCAGACTCGGCTCGGATGTTCCTTTCTGCATAATGGGACAGGCTGCGGAAAACGATGTGCTTAAGGACAGGTTCGCGACAGATCATCTGGCGTGCCACTGCGCGCTTGCAACAGGAACCGGAACTGATCTTGAGCCCCTGAAAGGACTCGAGAGCCACATTGTACTGTCCAAACCGCCGATCAGCGTTTCAACCGCGAAAGCATATCAGGGAATCGACAGCATAGAGATACCCGAGAGACCGGACACAGAGGAGCTGATAGAGGGTTTAAAAACAAAAGACTATTCCCGCATAGAAAAAAACATGGTCAACGTACTTGAAAATTACACCTTGAAGGAGTATCCTACAGTTGTGTATACAAAGAACAAGATGCAGGAGATGTGTGCCGGCAGGGCCGTTCTCATGAGCGGCAGCGGACCGTCCGTTTACGGGCTTACAGGCAGCATCAAGGAGTCCAGGGCAATCTGCGCTGAGATGGCGAAGATAAACAGAGAAAGCTTCTGGACGAGGACGACATTCTGACCCGCAAGGGCAATTAAGACACAGGTGAAGAGACATGTTGAATTTCGATATTCAGAACCACAAGCCACTTCGTGAGATGGTTTATGAAGAACTGAAGATGCAGATTCTCAAGGGTTCCATCATTCCGGGAACAAGGATGATGGAGGTTGAGCTTGCCGAAGAGATGGGCGTCAGCAGAACGCCGATCAGAGAGGCGATCAGAAAGCTTGAGAAGGAAGGCCTTGTTACCATTGAACCGAGAAGAGGAGCGTACGCCTCCATGATTTCAACGGAAGACATGGTGGAGATTCTTGAAGTAAGACAGGATCTTGAAGGCCTGGCAGCTTACTTTGCGGCAGACAGGATGACTGAAGACAAGATGGAGGAGCTGAGAAAGGAATCCGACAGCTATAACGACGCGGTAAAGCGCGGCAACATGGAGGACATGATCAAGCATGACACCAGATTTCATCATATCATAGTTGAATCGTGCCGCAACAAGATCCTCGTGCAGATGATCGAGCAGCTGCAGGAGCTCGTCCTCAGATTCAGATACATATATTACGACAATTTCAGACGCGCCGAGAACATGCCTGAAGAGCATGAGGCCATCGTGGCTGCCATAGCGGAAGGCAACGCAGACAAGGCCAGAGCCGCGGCAGACATTCACATCGACAGGCTTAAGGAGCTCGTTGTAAAAGAGGGTGTACAGCAGAGGCACGTGTAAGGATCCGCTAAAGAAAACGCAGACAGAAGGTGTCAGAAATGACACCTTTTATCATATTTGACATAAAGCCGCGAAAGCGCGGCGGGGAGATGAAAATGAGAGAAAAATTCCTGAAACTGCAGAACGGCAGCGACATCAGAGGAGTATCCCTGACGGGAGTTCCCGGAGAACCCTTAAGCCTCAGAGAGGACGAGGCCAGAGAAATTGCCATAGGTTTTATCGCCTGGCTTTCGGACAAAATCGGCAAGAAACCCGAAGAGATGACCCTGGCGATAGGAAGAGACCCCCGCACTTCAGGCCCGAGGCTTCTGGACGGCCTCATGGATGGATTCGGAGAGTACGGATGCAGGGTCTACGATTTCGGATACGCCTCGACACCTGCCATGTTCATGGCTACAGTCTTTGAAGAGTTTGCATGCGACGGAACAGTCATGATAACAGCAAGCCACTTGCCGTACAACAGAAACGGATTCAAATTCTTCACAAGAGACGGCGGACTGAACAAAAAGGATATCACGACCATACTTGAATACGCCGCCGATAAGGACGCCCAGAAGGTAAAGCTCGGCGAGCCTCCGTTTGCCGGTCAGCAGGTTCACAGACTGGGCAAGCTCGTGTTTGAAGCAGAGAAGAATGACATAATGACGCCTTACTGCAAGTTCCTGAGAGATCTGATTGTAGACGGCGTCGGAGCAGGAGACAGACCTCTTGAGGGAATGAAGATCGTCGTCGATGCGGGAAACGGCGGAGGCGGATTCTACGCGACAAGAGTGCTCAAGCCTCTCGGCGCGGATATAAGCGCCAGCCAGTTCCTGGAGCCGGACGGCATGTTCGAGAACCACGCACCAAACCCGGAGGATAAAGAGGCGATCAACGCAATCTCACTTCAGACGGTAGCAAGCGGCGCTGACCTGGGCCTGATCTTTGATACTGATGTTGACCGTTCCGCGGCCGTTGACAGCTGCGGAAGGGAAATCGCCAGAAACGGGATCGTCGCCATGGCCGCGGCACTCGTAGCGGAGGACCATCCGGGGACTACAGTTGTTACCGACAGCATCACAAGCCGTCAGCTTACCAGGTTTATCGAAGACAAGCTGGGGCTGAAGCACTTCAGATACAGGAGAGGATACAGAAACGTAATCAACAAAGCAATTGAACTCAATGAGCAGGGAATCGACTCTCAACTGGCCATAGAGACTTCCGGTCACGCGGCGCTTAAGGAGAACTTCTTCCTGGACGACGGCGCCTACCTGGCGACCAAGATCGTAATCAAAGCCGCGAAGCTGTTCAGACAGGGTGAGAAGATAGACAGCGTAATCGAAGAGCTGGAGGATCCTGCTGACGAAAGAGAGATAAGGATACCGATCCGCGACGACGATTTCGCCGGATACGGGGACAAGGTGCTCGCGGAGCTGGAAGAGTACGCAAAAGCAACCGAAGGGCTTTCCCTGGAAGAGCCTAATTATGAAGGCGTAAGAATAAACTTCGACGGGGAAGGCTGCGGAGCCGAAGGCTGGTGCCTGCTGCGCAAGTCCCTTCACGACCCTCTTCTTCCGATGAACATGGCCTCGGATGAAGCGGGCGGCTGCGAAAAGATAAAGAAGATAATGATGGAGTTCCTGTCGCGCTATGACAAGCTCGAATTGTAAGAAAGGCGTGTAACATATGAACCTTGATGAAAAGCTTAAAAGGCTTGAAGAGATAATCACGGGTTACGGCCAGATGATTGTGGCCTTTTCAGGCGGAGTGGACAGCACTTTTCTGCTTACTTTTGCTGCAAAGGTGTTTGCAGAAGCGGGCTGTCCCGACAACGTAGCGGCAATGACCGCCACGGGACCGCAGTTCGCGGCTGACGAGTCAGAGTACGCGGAGGCCCTGTGTGAAAAGATTTCCGTAAGCCATAAGAAGCTGGACGCGTTATTTGTTCTTGACAAGATCAGAGACAATCCGGCTGACAGATGCTATCATTGCAAGAAGGAGCTTTTCGCAATGATGAAAGCCCGGGCGGACATGGTCGGAAGCGTGCTGGCCGACGGGACGAATCTGGACGATCTCGATGACTACCGTCCCGGCTACAGAGCCATACAGGAGCTTGGAGTCGCCAGCCCTCTTAAGGAGGCGGGAATGACCAAGGATGACATCCGCGAGGCTCTCGCCATGATGGATGTCCGGGAAGCTTCGGAGAAATCGCACACTCCTGCCTTTGCATGCCTGATGACGAGGATACCGTTCGGAGAGGAGATCACTGAGGAGAAGCTGCGGATGATATATGCCGCGGAGGAATACCTGAAGAGTCGCGGATTCACGCAGCTGAGGGTGAGATGCCACGACACGGCCGGCGGATATCTTGCGAGAATCGAACTGGAGCCGGATGAGATGGAGGAAATGACCCTTGCGGGCGCGGCTGAAATCGACAGGGAAATCAGAGGCTGCGGATTCAGCTTCGTTACCATTGACCTGGGTGGATACGAAAAGGGAAAAATGAACAATCTGCAGGGCTGAGATAGCCAAAAGCCTTGTTGCATATAGGTTTTTGCTATGTTATAATGACCATGCAGTGAGGACTGCGATTACTAAGTCTACAAACCCAAATTTATTAATAAGTGGAGGAAAAGAGAATGAACAAAACTGAATTAATCGAAGCAGTAGCAAAGGAAGCTAATCTGTCAAAGAAAGATGCAGGCGCTGCAGTTGCCGCAGTATTCGGAGAAATGACTAAGGCTCTCCAGAAGGGCGACAAGGTCCAGATGATTGGTTTCGGTACTTTCGAAGTAAGACAGAGAGCAGCCAGAAAAGCTAGAAATCCACAGACTGGCGCTGAAATCAAGATCAAGGCTACTAAGGTTCCGGCATTCAAGGCAGGAAAGGCTCTGAAGGACGCTGTAAAATAATTGACTGACATAAGATGCGGTACGCCTTGCGGCGCACCGCATTTTTCGTATTGGAGAGGAAAAAGAGATGAGCGCAATCGAAGTACTCAAGGAAAAAGCAGAACAGGCAAAGGACAAGGCCGCAGAAGCAAAGGATAAAACTCTGGAAGCAAAAGATAAGTTCGCGCCTGCGATAAAGGATCTTACTACCGAGGCAGGTTTTCTTGCCAAAGAGGCGGAATCCGAAATCAAGATACTGAAGGATCAGGCCAGGGAAGTCAAGAGCGGAGGAGTTACGTCGCTCTTCAGGAAACCGGAGCCTGACGACATTGTTGTTCTCAGCAGAAAGGCCCGCAGGAAGGCGAACAAGCTGGAGAGAAAGGCCGCCAAGCTTGAGAGAAAACTGAGAAAAATCGAGAAGAAACAGCTCAAACATCTCAAGAAACTGGAAAAGGAAAGCAGACAGTAAGAAGCGGTAAAGCAAATGGATGCGGAACACTTAAAGAGAAAACTTGAAAGAGAGATCCGCGAGGCCGTTATGGAGTTTCAGGAAAGAGAAGACACAACCTGCAGGTTCGGTGAACCTGCCGTGGGTTATGTAAGTGTCGATGACGTGCGCTTTGACATGCTCTTCGCCAGAGGACTCAACGGGCATCCGCGCGAGATATACCGTCCGGGAAGGACGATAATCCTCTACTATCTGCCTCTTGCGGAGGAGACGGTAAAGGCAAACGAGGGAAGCGAAGAACCCGCGGAGGAGTGGGTGAGAGCGTATTATGAATCCCTCTGGCTTGCCATGGCGGTAAATCAGAAAATCAGGGAGGTCATGGTCGGCCAGGGAAGACTAATATCCGGCCTGAGCAACATGGTGTCCTGGGAGGACGATAAACTGCGTGAAGACTGGTCCTTCAAGTTCGCCGCGGCGATAGCCGGAATGGGCGAGATGGGACCGGCAGGATCATTCCATTTTGACGGAAAATACGGCGGACGCGTAGGCGGAATGATCACCGACGGAATGTACGCGGATAAACCTGAAGCTCTCGAAGGAGAAGAGCTGGCGAAAGCCTTCGCGGAACTTCTTGATCCGTGCCTCTTTGAGGGTCCGTGCAGCGAAGAGATGATAAAGGCCTGCCCGGGAGGAGCCGTATCAGCAGAAGGAATCGACAGGGCGCTATGCCGTGATTACTGCAGAACTATAAACGAGACCACACCTGTTCCTGAGGTTTGCGGAAAGTGCTTCAGGTTCAAAGTATAAACCATGGACAAAGCGGAATTATTCAGGAAGACAACATCAATTAAGCCTGCCGACAGGCAGGCTGTTTTAGGGGCAAAGGCAAGACAGGCGTCTCTGGCCAAGCCGCCGGGATCCCTCGGCGGACTTGAAGACATGTCCGTCAGGATAGCCGGCATGACCGGCAGTGTCATCAACAGGATCGGCAGAGGCTGTGTTGTCGTGTTCTGCGCAGACAACGGCGTAGTCCGCGAGGGCGTCGCATCGGCGCCGCAGTCTGTAACAAGGGCCCAGACTATCAATTTCACAAGGCGGCTGACGGGAGTCGGCGCTCTGGCGAAGAGCTACGACAGCGAAATACTGATAGTCGACGTTGGCGTAAAGGACGAAATACCGGAGGAACTCTACACAGACGTTCCCCTTGAAGATACACATAAAATATTAAACAGAAGGCTGAGAGACTCCGGCCAGACCGACAGCATCGCGGAAGGTCCGGCCATGACAGAGGAGGAAGCTTTAAGGGCAATCGAAGTCGGGATCGAGATGGCGGACGCCGTATGCAAAGCCGGCTTCAGCATCATGGGCGCAGGCGAGATGGGAATAGGAAACACCACCACCAGCGCGGCTCTCCTCTCGGCCATAACCGGAAAGCCCGCCGAGGAGACGGTCGGAAGAGGCGGCGGCGTAAATGACGAAGGGTTTGCCATAAAGAAGAAAATCGTCAGCAGCGCCTCGATGAAATACCGCGTGGACGGCGGCATACTCGCCGGCACTGAAGAGCTAAGAGCGAGCCGCATGGTTGACGCCCTGGCGCTGATGGGCGGGTTCGACATATGCGCCATGACGGGAGCATATCTCGGCGCGGCGCTTAACAGGATGCCTATTGTAATAGACGGATACATATCAGCAGTGGCAGCGCTCGCAGCCTATGTGATAGCGCCGGCGTCGGCGGATTACATGATAGCCTCACACAAATCCTTTGAAAAAGGATACAAACTGGCTGTGGATACCCTGGGGCTGATGCCTTTCCTTTCTCTGGACATGAGGCTGGGGGAAGGCAGCGGCTGTCCTGTCGCTTTCAGCGTAATCAGGGGGGCGTGCGATGTCATGGCAGACATGGCGACCTTTGATGAGGCGGATATAAATGACGATTACCTTGAGGAGATAAGAAGCGAAAAGAAGTATCAGAAATGAAGTATGTCAGAGGTTTTTTAATGGCATGGGGAATGTTCTGCTGGATACCGTGCCCATATAAAGAATGGCGGATGGAGGACCGCAAGGCTCAGGTGGCAATGCTGCCGCTTGTCGGTGCGCTTATCGGCGCGGTCGTCTGTCTGTGCTGGTGGGCGCTGAGCCTTATCGGCTGCAGCAGCCTGCTTGCCGGCGCGCTGCTTACGGGCGTCTATTTCCTGCTGACGGGATTCATTCATGTGGACGGATTCATGGACTGCAGCGACGCCATCATGCCGAGACATCCCGAAATGGAGGAGAGAAGACGGATACTCAAGGATCCTCACGCCGGGGCATTCGCTGTGATCTGCCTCGTGATCATGCTGATCGTTTTTACGGGAGCAATGGCTGATATCGCGGAGGAGTTCAGCATCAAAAGCTGCAGCCTGCTCGTCGTGATTTTCACGGCCTCAAGAACAGTCAGCGCTCTGGAAGTAATAATGAGGAAGCCGATGTCGACAAGTCAGTACAGCCAGCTTGACGAGCCGGGAAGAGCCAGGGACACAATTCCCGCCATCGTGATTCTTGTCGTCGTGCTGGGCATATGCGAACTGATTATGTCAGACATGAGCTGGTGGGCTCTAATCGCCGAGCTCTACAGCAACATCATTGCCCTGACAGTCATGGTTGCCGCCTTCATCACATGCAGCATCGACTGCAGAAAACTGGGAGGAATGAACGGAGACATTTCGGGTCACATGATAACAATTTCCGAACTGTTCGGAGTACTGACGATGGCCCTTATATTATAGGAGAAAAAATGAACGTACTCATAAGCGGCGGAGCTAAAAACGGCAAATCACTTTACGCCCAGCAGATCGCATCTGACCTTGCGGACTGCGGGCCCCTTTATTATATTGCCACGATGATCCCGCGCGATGAAGAGGACAGAGCGAGAATAAAAAGGCACATCAGCGAAAGAGAAGGCTGGGGCTTTACGACGATCGAACAGGGAAAGGGCATTGCTGAACTGATTCGAAGAGAGGACGTTGACCTTAAAGGAAGCTTTCTTCTGGACAGCGTCACGGCCGTTCTCGAAAACGAGATGTTACCTGTTGCCTTAAAGGATGGAAGGCAGGAGTTTCTGGGCGAGGACGCGGAGGCGCCTGAGAGAGTCAGGAGAGAGCTTGTTGCCTTTGCGGAAGCTGTAAGAGAAGCCGGCGGTTCGGTCGTGTTCGTATCAGACGGCATATACGGAGACAGCTGCGGATACAACCAGTCGACCGAAAATTACAGAGAGGCCCTTGCGCGCGCGGACAGGGCACTGGCGGAGGTCTGCGACAGAGTAACTGAAGTCGCCTGCGGAATCACAGAGGAGTGGAAATGATATTAGTCTTTGGAGGAGCGTATCAGGGAAAAACCGATTACGCCATGAAGGAATTCGGGCTGAGCGAGGTCTGCGACCTGTCAGAGAGCGGCGAGCCTGACTTTACAAAAGAGATCATAACGGGCATTGATGCCTTTGCATTCAGGCTGTCCGCAGCGGGAGAGAACCCGACTGATTACTTCAGAGCGCGGCGTGAGCTGTGGGATGACAAGGTGCTCGTGATCACTGACGTATCGCAGGGCGTTGTGCCCATAGACAAGGATGTAAGAGCGGCGAGGGAAGCAAATGGCCGCCTGATGATATATCTGGCTGGAGAGGCGAAGCAGGTGCACAGAGTGTTCTGCGGAATAGGCAAGAGGATAAAATGAACTCACAGATAGTACTGATAAGGCACGGCATAACTGAAGGAAACGAACTTCGAGTGTACTACGGCAGCACCGACGTCTCTCTTTCAGAGAGAGGCATGCGGCTTCTCAGAGAGCAAAAGGCGCAGGGCATGTATCCGGAATCCGAGGACGCACAATACTTTACAACGGGCATGCTTAGAACGGAGCAGACGCTGGAAATTCTCTACGGGAAGCAGGAACACGAAGTGCTCGAGGATCTGCGCGAACTCGATTTCGGAGAGTTCGAAATGAAGACCTACGAACAGCTGAACAGCGTTCCGGAGTACCAGCGATGGATCACCGCGGAGGACAAAGATACTGCACCGCCGGGCGGCGAAAGCATAAATCACTTCACGGAGCGAATTCGGCGGGGGTTCGATGAGCTCAAGGTTCAGAATGAACTCTGCATGCTGAAACTTCGAAACCGGGGAAGGGAGGCCATGACGATCTGCATATGCCACGGAGGCGTGATATCGGGGATCATGGATTACATCTGGCCGGGGGAGCACAAGAACTTCTTCGAGTGGATACCGGACCCGGGACACGGATATGTTCTCTGCCAGGAGGACGGCAGGATAACTGAATACAGGCAATTCTAAATGCGCGCATATGAGGCTGCTACACCACGGATATGGTGGGGCAGCCTCTTTTGCTGCTTTCAACCTTATTACATTTTAAGGAAATTTGGGATTTTTCTATGATAGAATGCTTTACAGGATATGGAAGTTAAGATAGGAGAATACTATGGCGGATAACGAAACAAAGAAAAGAGTAATAACGATCAGCCGTGAGTACGGCAGCGGCGGAAGGCTTATCGGCAAGCGTCTTGCTGAGAAGCTTGGAATTCCGTATTACGACAGAGACACCATCAACGAGAGGATCTCAAGAGAATCAGGCTACGACAAGGACATGTTCGCGGGACAGGAAAAGAAGGCCAAGAACAGCTTCCTCTACAGTCTGGCTTCGGCCATGGGAACAGGAGAAGCAGGTCCTGAATCACTGAGTCTTAACGAGAGACTCTTCCTGGCTCAGTTCGACACGATACGCAAGATCGCTGAAGAAGGCTCCTGCGTTATCGTCGGAAGATGCGCAGACTACATCCTGCGCGGACTCCCTTATGCGACGAACATCTTTATCTACGCCGAGGAGGCGGACAAGATCAAGAGAGCCGTCGAGGAGTATGGTGATCCGGAGGATCAGGTCAGAAAGATCATGAAGAGCGCCGACAAGGCGAGAGCCAACTACTACGCCTATCACACAGGCCGTAAGTGGGGCGAGCATGTAAACTTCAATCTGTCACTGGACAGCGGATACCTGGAGCTCGAGGATGCTGTGGATCTCATCATCGCCTATACGGAGAAGCAGATCTGGAGAAAGTCGACAATAGACGAAGAACAGTATTAATTCGGAAGAGCAGGTGATCACAATGACGGTAAATAAAAAACTAATAAGTATTTTATTGTCACTTTTTGTGGCTTTGGCGTTCATGCCGATAACGGAGCAGGCTGCCTTTGCAGCTGCGCCGGCTGCTTTTAGTGCGTCCGGAAAGGTCACCGGTCTTTGGCAGTCATCTGCTCAATACAACAATGTTACCATCAGCTGGAGCGCCTATCCCGGAGCCAAAGGCTATCAGATCTACAGGGCCAATAAAAAGCGCGGGAAATACAAGAAGATAAAGACGACTACCAGCTGCAGCTTCACGGACAAAAAGAACAAGAAGCTCGGTAAGAAAAAGTACTACAAGGTTCGCGCCTACGGAACTGTAGGCTCATCCACACAGTACACATCCTACAGCGGCATCATCTCGGCCAAGCCGAGAGTCGGAACGCCGACAGGACTGACGGCGTACGGAGCATCCGGAGGAGTGACACTGAAGTGGAATAAAGTTCCGGGAGCCTCAGGCTATCAGGTTTACAGATCAACCAGCCCCGGCGGTTCATATTCGAGGCTCGGAACTACCAAGAAACTGCAGTACATAAACACTTCGCTCACAAAGGGGACTAAGTACTTCTACAAAGTAAGAGCGTACAAGAAAAAGCACGGAAAGAAATACGGATGGTTTACCGGCGCGGTCGAAGGGATGACCGGAGTTGGCGTACCGGGCGGATTCTGTTCGGTGCTTGCGTCAAACGGCACGGTCACGAATACCTGGAACGCGGTTCCGGGAGCGAGCGGATACCAGCTCCAGAGAGCGTCAACAACCAGCGGAGGCTATGTGGTTGTCGGTGAGACTTCAGCGACCAGCATGACTGACAGGCTTACTGCCAGCGGCACTTATAATTACAGAGTCAGGGCCTATTCGGTCATGAACGGCTCGAAGGTCTACGGAGACTTTTCGGCAGGCGGCAGAACCGCCGCGGTCAACCAGGCGCGCAGCTGGGTTGGATGCAAGGAGAGCAACGGATCTCATAAACAGATCATAGATGTCTACAACAACTACGGTCCGAGGTACGGCAAAATCAGCTACAGCACATCCTGGTGCGCGGCATTCGTATCAGCGGTTGCCATAGTGACGAACAACACTAACATCATTCCGGTGGACTGCTACTGCCCGAGAATGATGAACAGTTTCGCAAGCAGTACGACCAACAAGAGCTTTACGCCTCAGGGCGGAGACGTGGTCTTCTATGACTGGAACGCCAACAAGGTTCCTGACCACGTCGGAATGGTTGAATCCGTAAGCGGAAACGACGTGACCACAATAGAAGGCAACTACTCTGACGCAGTCAAGAGGAGAACCTTCAAGAAAGGGTATTCACTTCTGCTGTCATACGGACTTCCGAACTACAGCATAAGCAACGTCGTGTCGTATTCAGCGGCCGGATACAGCGCCATGTCAGCGGCGTCCGTATCTGAAGACGATGTCCTGAAAGCGTGCGGAGAGATTGAAGCGGAAGAAGAGACGGCAGAACCTGAAGCTGATCCGGCGGCAGTGCCGGCAGCAGAACAGCCAGCAGAGCCTGAAACTGAAGCGGCAGCAGGAGCAGCCGAAGCAGTTGACGGAACTGAAGCGGAAGCAGTCGGAACTGAAGCGGCAGCTGAATCTGAGGCCGGAACACCAGCGGAGGAGCCTGCTTTTGAAGCAAAGGCAGAAGCGTCTGAATCAGAACCGGCGACTGAAGTCGAAACAGCTGAAAAGATCGTCGAGTACATCCAGGAAGAAGAACCGGCAGAGGCCGCGGCTTCTGAGGAGAGCACCTATAACGCATTTCTGGTGTACGGAATATGTGATGAAATGGATATAGACGCATGCGTCGTAACAATAACAGACGGTGACGGCACAGAGCGTTCATATAACGAAGTGGTATTGGACGGAGAACTCTACATCCTCGACGCTACCGAAGAGGGCGGCGTTCTGGAGAAGTTCACTCCTGAAGAGATCAACTGATAACACCGGCTGACCGGTGCCCATTCGCATCGGAGAAAGGAAAGCAAAATGGCAGACAAAGGAACTTATTACATCAGCACACCAATTTATTACCCAAGCTCGAACCTTCATATAGGTCACACATACTGCACGGTCATGGCTGACGCAATGGCGCGCTTCAAGAGGCTTCAGGGTTACGATGTCATGTTCCTGACAGGCACTGACGAACACGGACAGAAGATACAGACCTACGCTGACGCCAAGGGCGTTACGCCTCAGGAATATGTCGATGAGATCGTCGCGGGCATCAAGGATCTGTGGAAGACCATGGAGATATCCTATGACGACTTCATCAGAACGACTGAACCGAGGCATATCAAGCGCGTGCAGGAACTCTTCATGAGGATGTACGAAAAAGGTGACATATACAAAGGCAACTACGAAGGATGGTATTGCACTCCTTGTGAATCATTCTGGACAGAAGGACAGCTCATCGACGGCAAATACTGTCCTGACTGCGGAAGAGAAGTAACAAAGGCAAAGGAAGAAGCGTACTTCTTCCAGATCAGCAAATACGCTGACGACCTCCTTACGATATTCAGAGAGAATCCGGACTTCCTCGTTCCGGACTCCAGACGCAACGAGATGATTGCGTTCATCGAACAGGGCATGGAGGATCTCTGCATTTCAAGATCATCATTCGACTGGGGAATCCCAGTGCCTATCGATGAGAAACATGTAATTTACGTTTGGCTCGATGCACTTTCGAACTACATCACCGCACTGGGATGGCCGGACGACCCTGCGAAGTACGACAAGTACTGGCCTGCGGACGTTCACCTCGTCGGAAAGGAAATCGTCAGATTCCACTCGATAATCTGGCCGGCCATGCTCATGAGCGCCGGACTGCCTTTGCCTAAGCAGGTAAGAGGACACGGATGGCTGCTGCTGGGCGGCGAGAAGGTATCGAAGTCCAAGGCTGCCAAGGGAAGCGACGTCATCGATCCGGTTGTTCTGATCGACAGATACGGAATCGACGCGCTCAAGTACTTCCTGCTCAGAGAGTACACCTTCGGACAGGACGGCATATTTACAAACGAAGTAATGCTCAAGAGACTGAACTACGATCTGGCCAACGACCTCGGCAACCTGGTATCGAGAACAGTCAGCATGATAGAGAAATACAACGGCGGAATCGTTCCGGATCTCACGGACGCAGGCAAATGCGTTCCGGGTGAGGACGGTGTCGACTACGACGCGCAGCTGAAGGAGACGGCCATAGCCGCCGCTGACAAGGTTGCGAAGCAGATGGATGACTTCAAGTTCAACATGGCGCTTGAAGAAATCTGGATCGTGGTAAGGCGCGCCAACAAATACATCGATGAGACAATGCCTTGGGTTCTCGCAAAGAGCGAAGAGGACAAGCCTCGTCTCGACAACGTGCTTCACAATCTGGCGGAGGCCATCAGAATCATATCAGTTCTGATTCATCCGTTCATGCATACCACATCAGACGCCATCAGAAAGCAGATGGGCCTCTGGTACGCGGATGTAGCGTGGGAAGACGCATTCACATTCGAAATGATGTGCGGTGAGCAGGTCAAGAAGGGCGACGCCATATTCCCTAGACTGGACATAGACAAAGAACTCGAAGAGCTATACGCCCTCGGCGGCGCGGCAGCAGGGGAAAAAGATGAGAACATTCCTCTCGAGCTCAAGGACGAAATAGTCTACGAGGACTTTGACAAACTTGACCTGAGAGTAGGAACAATTCTCTCAGCGGAGAAGCACCCGAAGGCGGACAAGCTGCTCGTATTCCAGGTTCAGATGGGCACAGAGAAGCGCCAGATCGTATCAGGCGTGGCCGAGTACTTCAAGCCTGAAGACTGCGTAGGTCAGAAGGTCGTCGTAGTGGCCAATCTCAAGCCTAGGAAACTGCGCGGAATCGAATCAAAGGGCATGCTGCTCTTTGCAGATAACGAAGTGGACGGAAAGGAACGCGTCGAATTCGTAACGACAGTTGCGGAAGACGGGAATCCGGTTACCTGATGGGACGTCCGAAGATTATCCGCATTACCATTTGTGACAGGTGAAGACCATGAAAAAATCCAAGAT
>CADAHK010000002.1 GCA_902787725.1 uncultured Eubacteriales bacterium
GCATCGCCCAGGCTGCGGAAAACAATTACTACGGCAAGCCGTGCGGCCTGATGGACCAGACAGCCATCGCTAGCGGCGGCCTGTGCCGCATTGATTTCAGCGATCCCGCTTCACCGGCTGTTGAGAAGATGGACGCTGATCTGGCGTCCGCCGGATACTGCGTATGCATTACGGACACTCACGGTTCACACGCTGAGCATACGGATGATTACGTCGCCGTGCAGACTGATCTGACAGCGGCGGCAGGCGTCTTCGGTAAATCCGTGCTGGAAAACGTAGGCCCTGGCGAAGTTATCGCTCACTCAAAAGAAATAAGAGAGGCCGGCGGGGACCGGGCTTTCCTGCGGGCAATGCATGTCGCGGCCGAGAATGAGCGCGTAGCCGGCGAGGCACTTGCTCTGGAGCAAAAAAACATGCCGGAGTTTCTGAATCTCGTCAGACAATCCGGCAATTCATCATATAAATATCTGCAGAATGTTCACACTGACAGGAACCCCGCCAGACAGGAACTGGCCGTGGCTCTTGCCATCAGCGAAGCTGTGCTCGGAGAAAGAGGCGCCTGCCGCGTTCACGGCGGCGGATTCGCAGGCACCATACAGGCATTTGTGCCTGAAGACATGGCCTCAGCATACTGCCGCGCCATGGATGATGCCTTCGGCGAAGGCTCATGCTTTGTGATACGCGTATGCCCTGAAGGCGGCGTCAGAATCATTTAAAAATCCCGGCGGCTTCTTTGATCTCCTCATCTGTAAACCCGAGTTTCTCAAGTATCTCCCGCGTGTGATAGCCCGTAGGATATCCTGCGTGCCTGTATTCAGGCGGGCACTCGGACAGCTTAAGCGGGCATCCGAGCTGCTGCACGGATGACGTTCCTTCTGTGTGAGACGACGGCCCTTCTGTATTACAGGATTCGTCCGAGGCCGTTGGAATCGGCACTTCCGGCATCATGCCGCGCATGCGTATCTGTTCATCCCGCCTGGCTTCTTCAAGAGTCAGAACAGGCTCAACACAGGCGTCCAGCTCCGCGAATACTTCACACCACTCTTTCATTGTTCGTGTCGCGAAAGCCTCACGGGCTCTTTTTTTGGTCTCGGGGGAATCGAGCTTCAGGTCCACGCCCGGCTTACCTTCAAGGCCGAGGCCTTTGCACAGGTCCGCGAAGAACTTCGGCTCCAGTGATCCGACGCTCATGTAACGGCCGTCAGCGGTCTCGTAGAAATCGTACACCGTTCCGCCGTTGAGCAGATGCTCTTCCCTTCCCGGCATTTCGCCGCCTCCGAGGAAGGCGGCTCCGTCCATTCCGTTAAAGGGCACGACTCCGTCCATCATCGCTACGTCTATGTACTGTCCCCTCCCCGTTTCGTGCCGGTAGTTCACGGCGGCGAGTATGCTGATGATGCTGTTCATTGAACCGGCCGCCACATCGGCGATCTGCACATTGATCAGCACCGGCCCCGTCTGCTTCCGGCCGGCCTGTGACATGTTTCCCGATCTGGACAGATAGTTTATGTCGTGTCCCGCGCGCATGGCCATCGGGCCTGTCTGGCCGTAGCCCGTGAGCGAACAGTAGATGAGCCGGGGATTCAGCTCCCGCAGCTGTTCATACCCCAGCCCCAGCTTTTGCATAACGCCCGGCCGGAACTGCTCCAAAATGATGTCGTATCCTTCATCTCTCACCAGCCGCCTGACCGCTTCAACGCCGAGAGGCGTCTTAAGGTCGAGGCACATCGTCTTCTTGTTGCGCCTGATCCACGCGGAGACCGCGGTCGTTTCTGTTCCTTCAATTACCGGGGGCCATTCAGTCAGAATGTCCCTGCGATTCGGCGCCGCAACGCTTAGTACTTCAGCGCCCATGTCCGCCATCACCAGCGTCGCGTAAGGTCCGGGCAAAAGCGTTGAAAAATCAAGTATTTTAAGTCCTGTTAATGCTCCCATGACGTTTTTTCCTTTCTCCTTTTCTAGTATATTCCAAAGTCCGCCGCTCAGAAAGAATATCTTTGGTTTTCTTTTTGGTGTATGTGTTGACGCGAAGGCCAAAAAGTGTGATAATGGGCGCGATGTGTCATTAGATTACATTATATATCATATATAGAGGAGATTATTGTAAATGGAAAATCAACTTGAAAAAAGATACGGTCTGGTTACAGCCATATGCGTTGTAGTCGGCATCGTAGTCGGATCCGGCGTCTTCTTCAAGGCGGAGAAGATTCTCGTCTGCACTGACGGAAGAACATCGCTCGGAATTCTGGCTTGGCTTATCGGCGGCATCATCATGGTGTCCTGCGCCTATGTATTCGGCGTACTCGCGTCACACCATGAAAAGTGCAATGGTATCGTTGACTACGCAGAGGAAATGTGCGGAGAAAAGTACGGTTACATCGTCGGATGGTTCATGGCTACCATCTACTACCCTACACTGACTTCCGTACTGGCATGGGTTACCGCCAGATACTTCAGCGTACTTATCGGATGGGATATCGTCGGCCCTCAGTGCATGGCGCTGGCAGGCTTCCTTCTGATACTGGCTTATGTCTGCAACTCACTCAGCCCGGTTATCGCCGGCAAAGTGCAGGTAGCAACGACAGTCATCAAGTTCATACCGCTTCTGCTCATGGCAATCGTGGGAACGATCTTCGGTCTTCACAGCGGAATGACGATGGAGAACTTCAGCTACATAGCTCAGGACGCGGGTCCTGCAGGCCCTGCTCTGTTCACGGCAGTCTGCGCGACATCCTTCGCATACGAAGGCTGGATCATCGCGACATCCATCAACTCCGAAATCAAGGATTCAAAGAAGAATCTGCCTCGCGCTCTCTTCTTCGGATCGCTGATCGTAGTTTTCATTTACATCGTATACTATCTCGGCCTTGCCGGAGCTGTTGACAATGAAACAATGATGGCCGGCGGCGAAGAAGGCGCCAAGATCGCTTTCACCACTCTGTTCTCAAGAGTAGGCGGCACAGGCGTATTCGTACTGATCGTCGTTTCCTGCTACGGAGTACTGAACGGTCTGATGATGGCTACTGTCAGAGGCTTCTACTCTCTGGCAATCAGAGGCAAAGGCTACAACCCTAAGATGTTCAGCCAGGTTGATCCTGTTACCAACATGCCAACCAACGCGTCCATCATGGGACTGCTCGTTGCAGGCTGGTGGCTGCTGTACTTCTACGGAGCTAACCTCACTGCTCCTTGGTTCGGCCCGTTCTGCTTCGATACATCAGAACTTCCGATCATCACGATCTATGCGATGTACGTACCGCTCTTCCTCGTGCTGATCAAGAAAATCGGTAATTACAACATCACTCCGATTATTCCGGTAGTAGCCATACTCGGTTCCATCTTCATGGTTATCGCCGCGATCTTCGCGCACCGCATGGCTGTTGTCTTCTATCTGATCGTATTCATCGTGGTCATCCTCATCGGTATTCCAAGGATGAACTCTGTACAGATCGATCAGCCGAAGATAGATGAAAAACATGAATAACTGCCATTTCGGCAAACATAAAAGGGAGGCGTGCAATGCACAGCCTCCCTTCTTTTATCTGCTTTTAATTGTTCTGAATCTTATTGATCATCATCCGGATGATTTCATCATTGGTCTCGTGCATGGCGACCCTACCCAGATATCCGTAGTTGCGGATTGTGTTCTCCACGCCTTTGAGCACCAGACCCTCGCCGCTGTAAAACTGATTTCCCTCCAGATACATCTCATATCCCATGAGACCGGATTCCACAGCGATGGCGATCTTCGCCGCGCATGATGCCTTTGCGCCGTCACAAACGATTCCCGAAGATATGGCGAGTGTATTGACGATCGTATGGGATATGGTCTTGAAATCGCCTCCCTTGATGAATGCTATGCCTGCCGCGGCGCCTGCTCCCGCCGTAACAACTCCGCAGTACGCAGACAGTCTGCCGATTCCCGTCTTAGCGTGAAGCGTCACGAGATTTGATATGAGCAGCCCGCGATAAAGCTCTTCTCTGGAGACGCCCATCGCCTCGGCATATACGATAACCGGAATGGATGTTGTCAGGCCCTGGTTTCCGCTGCCTGAATTGATGACTACCGGAAGCTCGCATCCGCCCATTCTCGCGTCGGAACCTGCCGCGGCCATTGCCTTTGCTTTTGTCCTGACGCTGTCCGGATCTGCCTTGAGGAGTATCTTGCCTATGTTCGCGCCGAAATCTTCCTTTATGCCCTTCTCAGCGATCGCCTTGTTGCAGGCTATCTGGTTGTCGAGAATGTCCTTTACGTCAGACAGGTCGCAGGTCGTCGCAAAATCAAAGATGTCCTTTATGGTCAGCAGATCGTAATCCAGATCGTCTTCCGCGTCAGCCTTATTTGCGTCGGATTTCCGGAATATGACTTCCCCGTCTTTCTCGATTGAAACTATATTCGTGTGTTCGTCCTTTATGTGAACCTTCGCGCAGTGTCCGCTCGCCCAGGTGCTTATCTCCACATCAAGAAGGCTCTCCGATTCCATCGGTTCGACCTGAATGTCCGCGATGTCGCAGTAGGCTTCTATATGGTCCTTTATCCCCTGCGGTATATCCGCTATGACCAGAAGCCCCGCTTCCGCGTCTCCTCCGAGAACACCGACAGAGGCCGCTACCTCTATGCCCCGACGTCCTTCCGTGTTCGGAACTACTACGCTTTTGACATTTTTAATAATGTTCCCGCTCGCACTGATCTCTACCTTTTCAGGTAATTCGCCGAGAATGCTCCTTGCTTTTGCTGCACAATAGGCGATTGCGATAGGCTCCGTACAGCCCATCGCCCTGATCAGTTCACGCTCGAGGATTTCCACGTAGGTCCGGTATGTCACACTGTTCCGTTCCATCCGTTCCAACTCTCCCTTCATGTGATTGATCTTTGAATATTCTTATCTGTTTTGAGTTTAATCGTTTGACTTTGCTGTTTCTTCCTGTCTGTGACGCTGAAATCCGTTCAGCGAATATTCAATCTTGGCTGCCGCCAGAAGATCTGTATCGTAGAAGAGCGACAGTCTCAGCTTATCGGCTATTTCCCTGAGCAGCCTGCATCCTGCAATGCTGTTGCCCTTTTCATCCAGCGAAGGACCGAACACGCCGATCCCTGCGCGTTTGTCCGACACGGCGAGAAGGCCTCCGCCGACGCCCGACTTTGTAGGAATTCCCACTTCAACCGCGTAGGTCCCGGATCCGTCGTACATGCCGCAGGTCAGCATAAGCGTCTTGACAATGCGCACGGTCTCACTGGACAGGTATCTCTTGCCGCTGATGTTTCCGACGCCGTCGTTGGCGAGCCTGTTGGCAAATCTGGCCAGAGACTCCGCCGTAACATCCAGCGAACACATTTTTGTGTAGAAACGCAGGGCGTCCTCCACGTCAGATTCTATGATGTTCTTGCTCTCAAGAAGATAGGCGATCGCCCGGTTTCTGGAGCAGGTCTTCATCTCCGATTCGTATACTGTCTTGTTCAGCTGAATATCAGCATCATCGCAAAGCTCTCTGGTGAACCTCAGCATGTCATGGAATGATACCTCTTCAATAAGCATGCCGGCAACGGCTATTGCCCCGGAATTGATCAGGGGATTATACGGTTTATTTGAGTTCAGATCAAGTTCAACCAGAGAATTGAACGCTTCGCCTGATGGCTCTGCGCCCACCTTGCTGAAGAGTTTCTCCGCTCCCAGAAGCTCGAGAGCTATGCAGAGGGAGAAAACTTTGGAAATGGACTGCATGGTGAATCGCTCATTGCAGTCGCCAAGCGAAATCATGTCTCCCTGGAGCGGATAAATGCAGATGCCCAGCTTCTCGGGATCCGCCTTTCCAAGTTCAGGTATGTAGTCAGCCACCGCGCCCTGAGGAATCACCTGTCTTGCGGATGCCATGGCTTCCTCAACGATCTTCACAGTCTCGTCGTGCGTCTTCAGTTCATAATCCACATGTAATGTATTAGGCATTTCACACCTCCGTATATCACGCTCATTTTATCACACTACTGTAAGAAAATCATTATTCTCTTTACTTTTTCGCTTTACTACGATATAATTATGCATCATTAATCTACTAAATCAAAGCGGAGGCAAAGTTCTATGTACTGTAAAACATTCACTTTGCTCCGGCACTCCGGTCAGGAGGAGGAATTCCTGATCCGTCAGTGTAAAGAGGCAGATCTTTCAGACATCATGGAACTGCAGCAAAAGGTATATGACGAGCTTGCCGCTCCGGAGCTGTACGCTATAGTCGAAGAGCCGGAAATACACGAATCATTGCTTGAAGATTACTGCTATGGGACATACCATAATGACCGCATGGTGGCTTTTACCATGATGATCGCAAACCGGATCTCGCACAGGAATTACGGGACGTATATCGGATATCCCGAGGAGCGGCTGCCGAAATGCGTTTCTCTGGAAATCACAATCGTGGACAGCGCCTACAGGGGATACGGTCTTCAGAGGCTGTTCGTCCAGATCCGTGAAGAGGAAGCCAAACGCCACGGCGCAGAGGAATCCTTCGTGACCATCGCGCCCGGAAACGAGCACAGCCTGAAAAACTTCCTGAAGTCAGGCTATGAAATCGTAGAAACAAGGCCCCTCTATGAAGGGGCCGTGAGACACATACTCAGGAAAATGCTCTGAAAATCTTCTATACAATGCGGTATGACGCGATATACTCCGTATTGTCCGGCACCGCAATACCGGGATCACGGATTTCAAATTCCGCGGTGAGACCGGCTTCCTTCGCTCCAAGAGCGAAGTGACACAGGGCGATTCCCATGTCGATTCTCTGCATGTTACCGTGGGCTGAGTTTTCGAAGCCTTTTGCCTTAGCTATGTAGAAATGCGCGCAGTTCTCAGCGACAACGATACGCCACGGCTGTTTGTTGACCGCTGACGGACCAAGTCTGACCATCTGCAGAGGGAGCAGCATCCTGCCCGCGCTTTCTTCTTTCATCGGCTGATCGAAGCTATCCGTAAAGAACAATTCTTCAAAAGCCTTTCTGCGGTCAGCACCGACGCCTTTTCTCATGACAGTTTCTTTCAGCGACATTCGCTTCGCCGCGCGGCCAATCGGACTGACGCACGGCATTACTTCATCCTCGGACAGATCCATCGCTCTCTCAAAGGCACCCCTGTCCATCGTTCCGCCTATCCAGGTCGTTCCGATTCCGATGGACCACGCGTCCAGAACAAACTGTTCCATTGAATATCCAAGGGCCTCCTCAAAGTTCGGAACCCGTTTCATTTTAACCGCGACGAACACATCTGTTCCGGCTATCACCTGCGATTTCAAACCGTGTTCTTTAGCGTTCAGAAAACGATATTCAATCGGTACGCCGTACGGGTTGCCGCAGCTTTCTGTAAATGACTTCAGCTGCTCTAAGACGTCGCCGCTGATTTTCTGTCCGTCGAAGGTTCTGACGCTGCGGCGTTCGCGAATCAGTTTGCTGTATTTCTTATTATCCATTTCTCTTTCCTCATTCATCACTCTCGGGTTCTGATTCTTCCTTGAGCCAGCGGGCGTAACGCCTGGCCATCGGCAGATCACGAATGGACTTGATTGTAAGAATGGTCAGAACCACCGCGATGGCAAACAGCACGGAGGACAGAGCCAGGATGGCCGGCTCGAAAAACGGTCCCCATGGATCGGACACGATTACGATAATCACCGCGCCTACCCAGCTTCCCAGGGCTATGATGCCGTAGGAAACAATCAGTCCCTTCGTGGATTTCAAAGTCTTGCAGGCGTTCTGCCTCATGGTCTTCGTGTTGCCGTCGTAATCATCCGGCAGTACGCACTCCGGATCCTCCAGACAAAGCGACATGTCTTCCGCGGCGTCCGCATAGGATTCCGCCGCCGACTTTGAAATAATGCTTGCGGGCAGAAAACCGATGCTTGCGATGAGAAGCGGGACGCCTCCCGACAAACCTAGCCCCATGGTTACTCCCACGATAAAAGTGACTACGCCCGCAATCGCCAGCACCAGATATATCCAGCGGCCGGCTGCATGAATCGAGTGGCTGCGTTTTATCTGCATCAATATGAATTCTTCAAATTCCCGATTGTTCATTATGTCTTCCCTCTATGGCAAACTGGAGATTTCTTTATGCTATTAAAATACAAAAGCTTTCGTTTATTTTACCACGAAAGCTTTGATTGATGACAGAATATTCATTACATCCGAGAATCTATCTCTTCCAATAGTCCAGCGTCGGCAGAAGCTCTTTCATGTACGCGCGCGCCTGTTCCTCGTTAAAGTTCTCGCCCGTCATGTGCTGAACGCACACATCGATCAGATCATCCATGTCGCTGTATGTATAAGTTCCGTCAGCATAGCACCACTGACAGTAGTTCTCATTGAGCGTTCCGTCCTTTTCCCTGCTCATTATCTCATCCTCGAGCGGCATTCCGCAGCACTGACAGACAAGCCTCTGCGGTGAGCCAAGCAGTGTATTGATGGACACATTGAACAGTCTCGAGAGCAGTTTCAGCGTCTCCGTGTTCGGCACGGTCTCCCCATTTTCCCAGCGGGACACCGCCTGCCTTGTAACAAAAACCTTCTCCGCCAGATCTTCCTGGGACAGTCCGTTCTTCAGTCTGAGTTCATATATTACGTCTTTTGTGCTCATCCTAATTTCCTCCTTGCAGTATCATTCTAATACAGGAGAGCGCATAAATCACGCAACTGTCTGTTGCGGCTTTCATCATACCATATTTGAACGCGCGCGAAAACGTTTGTATAATATGTGTATATTTGAAAACCATCAACATGTTTGAAAACAAGGAGGCCGTTATGAAATTCAAACTGGGACTTTGCCAGATCGGCGGATCAATGGACAAGGAAGAAGCCAGGAAAAACGCGGAAAACCACGTGCGTCAGGCCGCGGAAAACGGAGCGCAGGTCATCGCGCTTCCGGAAATGTGGGACTGTCCTTATTCCAACGACTATTTCAGGGAGTATGCGGAGCCGGCAGACGGGCCGACCGTGGAATTCATGTCGAAACTGGCAAACGATCTGGGCATATATCTGATCGGTGGATCCATTTCAGAGCTGGACGGGGACAAGGTGTACAACACGTCCTTCAGTTTCAACCGACAGGGAGACCTCATCGGACGCCACAGAAAGGTGCATCTGTTTGACATCGACGTGGAAGGCGGTATCAGATTCATGGAATCCGATACGCTGACAGCCGGAGAAGAGATGACTGTTCTTGATACAGAGTATTGCAAAATCGGCGTTGCAATCTGCTATGATGTGCGATTCCCGGAGTGGTTCCGCAAGATGGCTCTGGCTGGCGCGAAACTGATTGTGCTTCCGGCTGCTTTCAACATGACCACAGGACCGGCTCACTGGGATCTTACAATGCGCGCGAGAGCCCTGGACAATCAGGTGTACTTTGCCGCCAACGCGCCGGCAAGAGATGAGAACGGCGTTTATGTTTCATACGGCAACTCCTGTATAGCCAGCCCGTGGGGAGATTTCATCGCCCACGCTGACGAGAAGGAGCAGATAATCTACGGAGATATCGATCTGGACAGAGTGGATGCGGTCAGAGAACAGCTGCCGCTTCTGAAACACCGCAGGCCTCAGCTGTACTAAAAGTCCTTAATCAGCGTAACCGTATCTCTTGCGCAATACGACGACGAAGATTATTACAGGGATGATCGATCCGGCCTCCGCGACCGATGCGGAGAACCAGACGCCGTTCAGTCCGAAGAAGATTGGAAGGATCATCACTGCGCCGATTTCGCATATGACGACGCGCACGGTTGCGATGAATGCGGATACGACGCCGTTGTTCAGCGCCGTAAACATGCCTGTTACGAATATGTTGACTCCGCATGTTATGAAGATAAGGGCGTAAATACGCATGCCGTGAACCGCCATGTCAACTAGGTCAGCGTCATAACCTACGAATATGGAAATGAGCGGCCGGGCGAATATGACCAGCGCGGCGAGCATCATTAGTCCGGCGCCCTCGACCAGAATCATGCTTTTTTTGAAAAGATTCTTCATCTCGTCACGATTCTCCGCGCCGAAGTTGTAGCTGAACAGCGGCTGGACGCCCATGTTGTAACCTGCGAAAATCGCAAAGAATATAAATGTGCAGTACTGCATGACGCCAAAGGCCGCAACTCCGTCAGCTCCTGCAAGGCGCAGCAGCTGGAAGTTGTACAGCATTGATACAACTGATTCGGAAATAGTGGACACAAATTCCGACAATCCGTTTGTACAGGCCTTTCTCAGAGCACGGAATTCCACCCACGGTCTGCCGATTCTAAGCAGGCTGTCATTCGGACGGCTGAAGTAGATGAGCGGTGCGATTCCTCCGAACACCTCACTGATTCCTGTCGCTACTGCTGCGCCCGCGACACCCCAGTGAAGCAACACGATCAGAATAAAATCCAGTACGATATTCGTAACGCCTGTGATAACGGTAATCCAGAATCCCAGACGCGGTTTCTCGGCAGTTACGAACAGAATCTGAAACAGGAACTGCAGCATGTAACAAGGCAGCGTAATCATTCCGATGGTTCCGTACACCATGCAGTATCTGACCATACCTTCTTCTACACCAATCAGCTCAATGGCGGGTCGCAAAACGAAGACGCCCGCAACCGCCATGACTATGCCGACGGCAATGCATATGTAAACAAAAAATGAAAAGTACCCGTTCGCCTTATCGGGTTCCTGCTCGCCAAGATTTTTACCGATGATCGCCGAACCGCCGGTTCCGAGCATCAGACCGAAAACACCGAGTACAGAAAAAATCGGGAATGTGACATTGACAGAAGCAAAGGCAACCTTGCCTACGAAATTGGAAATGAACAGACCGTCCACGATACCATAAACGGACAGAAAAATCATGTTCGCGATGGTCGGCAGAACAAAAGCAAACAGCCTTCTGTATGTAAAATGATCTGATAATTGTATCCTGTCTTTGCTGCTCATAAAAAATCGCCTCTGCAGTACATATAATACCACAAAAGCGATTGGTTATTTCATAACGATTATTTCATCCGCAGCCTCGGACAGCAATTCGCCGCTGTGTGTCGCGACGATAATCGTCTTTCCGCTTGCTTTGAGCTCAATGAGGATCTGAGTAAGCCATTCCTGAGTTTTTTTGTCCAGACCGGCATAAGGTTCGTCCAGTATCATTACATCCGGATTCAGGGCCAGCACCGCCGCGAGGGCGACACGCTTTTTCTGACCTCCGCTGAGGTGATAAGGCGCTTTGTCGGCGAGATCCCGCAGATTGAACATTTCGAGGCAGTCCGCGACCCTTGCTTCCACATCCTGATCCGACAGCCCCATCTGCCTGGGCCCGAACGCTATTTCATCGTAGACACGCGGATTGAACAGCATCACATCGGGAGACTGGAACAGGTACCCAATTTTCTTATGGAACTTCTTCGAATTCGCATTGTCCTTCATGTATTCTCTTGTAATATTTGTTCCGTCAAAAGAGTACTCTCCTTTTTCAGGAAACGAAAGACCCGTGAGAATGCGGAACAGGGTGGTCTTTCCGGATCCGTTGTCTCCTTCGATGATCACGCAGCTGCCCTCTGCCACTGCAAGCGAAAAGTCCTTCAGCACTGCCGGTTCTTCTTTTTCGTAGCGGAATGTTATATTGTCCAGTTCTATCAGTTTCATGTTCATAGCCCTTTGTAGTCATCCGTGAATCCGCGACATCTCATTGCTTCATACATCTGCTCATTCATCTCCGTACCTCTGATGAATGTTACGCCCATTACGCCGCCGACTGATGAATATTTTCTGTTATGTTTGCCCACAGCACGCAGCTGCATCGACGTCAGCAGATCCTGCATCAGATTCCCCAGCAGCACTATGTATTTCAGAGTAATATCCAATGTGAAGACAAAGATTCCCGGTACATGGATTTTTCTGAGCGCCAGAGTGATGTGATTCCACTGTGTCGTATGATTAAAAACAGTTACCATCGTCACGCACAGAAACACCTTCGCTACCACGATGAGATTGTTCGTTATTCCGGCAGGATGCATCAGCATTGCGGGGATAAACAGCAACAGGGTCAGTGCCGACGCCGCCATTGGTGTCTTCAGGATTCCCCATAGACCTTTCGCCGGCCAGGTGCACAGATAACCCAATACTGCTGCCGCGATCACCATGAGAATAATGCGGTTCTGGCAAACTGATGTGAGGACAATCAGAAGTATCATCGCAAACAGCTTAACCAGCGCCGGGAGGTGTTTCTGTTTTTCATGCCCTGCCTGTGTCTTCAGTCTGGACATGATCTTCCCGATGGTTTGAATTGTCTTTATAGCAAATGTGCCGCCATCTTTCGGCGGCACATAATTATCTGTTTCCCTCATCCATTCAGGAAGCATTGACATTTTCCCTTCCTCTCATAGGTATGGATATAAGCTTAAATATGATGATCAGAAGCGCAACCCCAATTATCGCGGAGAGAATATACGCAAAAACTTCATTTGCTCCTCCCAGAGTGTAATCCGGCATAAGCGCATCGAATGACCATCCATTCTCCAGTCCGCTCGGTGTATATCCCAGCGGGGCTCCGTTCGAGGCCGTTTCGGAGATTTCCTCCGCGCCCCATTCTCCCCAGGCGGTCCCTGTCGCCAGCAGACCAAGCGGGGTTGCCGCAATCAGAACTGCTATCAGCGCAAATACAGGAACCCGTTTTCCTGTTTCAGGAGCAGTGCTGCTCTGAAGATGCTCTGCCCTGATGGCATCATATGTCAAGTCAGGTGAAGTCCTCATTACGAAGGCATAAATCGCAACCGTGAAAATTGCCTCTACGACTCCTGCCACCAGAAGGTGCGGTATCGTCATCGCCGGAATCGCGACAGACAAATCATATGGACAGTACAGTGCGTTCCCCGCGGCATCTGTGAACAGTATCGGCTGCAGTCCGAATTCGACCGCAGCGCACAGGGCGGCTAAATTGATTCCAACATAGGACCCTATTGCCGCTGCAATGTATTTGTGCCTGTTTCCGGCGCGTTCGTTTCCGCCGAACAGCTTCACAATCAGACGGTAAACGGCATATCCTGCGTAAGGCAGAATAAACGCCATGTTGAAGCAGTTCGCTCCAAAGGCAAGAATACCTCCGTCTCCAAATATCACCGCCTGCAGCAATAGCGCAATTGAAACCGCAATGCAGGCGGCATCCGGGCCGAACAGAAGAGCAATCAGAGTGCCTCCGACTGCGTGACCGGTAGTCCCGCCAATCAGCGGAACGTTGAACATCATCCCGAGAAATGAAAAGGCTGCACCGACGCCAATTAGCGGTATTTTTTCTTTAGGTAGTTCTTTGTTGACCTTTTTTACCGCGTGCGCCCACACGGGAACCATCGCAGCCCCCATGACCGCACAGCTCGAAGGTGATAGATAATTCTCCGGTATATGCATCTTTTAGGCCTCCCTTCTTCTTCGTTACTAAAATTGTAACTACTCAGGAAAACACACGCAACCCGGGTAGGGGGTTAAAAATACTGAAAAACTTATCAAATGCGGCTGTCGATAACGAGACAGACTATGATAATAACGGCACCTATCATGCCGATCAAAGTCAAGGATTCCCCCAAAATGAAATAGGATGCAGCCGCCGTCAGTATCGGCTGGCTGCACTGAAGAAGGGCCACCGCACGGGATGAAAGATTAGGAACCGCTTTGTTCTGAAGAAGAAATCCACCGATGGAGCACACGATACCAAGATAGGCGACAATGAGCCATGCCACAACGCTTACATCAGGTAAAACAGAAACATCATCAACAGCGAAGGCGCAGACGAAACAAGCGACCGTCGCGAACAACAACTGAAGAGCTGTCGCGGACATCACTCCCATATCCTGCAGAGCGCGTTCTCCAAACACCAAGTGTCCCGCCAGACATGCGGCAAAGATAAAGGCAAGAATCTCACCTATGCCGAACTTGAAAAAACCTCCATTGCAGCAAAGAAGAAAAAGACCGATTACAGCCGCAAGCTGCACCGGCAGGTGCTTCCACTGGTACCTCTGATGCATGACGGGGATCGCCAGGACAGGCGCGATCAGAACCGGCAGCGACATTATAAAACCAACGTTCGTTGCGGTAGTATAGTTCAAAGCCAGATTGCCTGTTATGTACGCCGCGGCGCAGCAGACGCACGGCGGAAGCCAGATTTTCACATCCGTAGATTTGATATCTTTTATGAGGCTTTTGCGCGCGAGAAAAACAATAAGGGGAGCCGCGAATACATACCTCCCCGCAAGCAGCCAATACGGCGTGATGCTCCTGTAGGCAATTTTCGTCAGCGGATTCCCTATGCCATATATCAGGCTTTGAAGTAATATGAATAAAATGTATTTGGACTTATTTCCGTCGTCCATTTATTTTACCTGAACCTTTATTGCTCCCTTATTTTGATTCTGCTTCCCAGATAAGCTCCTCCAGAGTCTGATAAAGGTGCTCCGGATCTACCGGCTTGGAGAGATGCGCGTTCATGCCGGCCTGGAGCGAACGCTGTACGTCCTCATCAAATGCATTCGCCGTCAGCGCGATAATCGGAATCGATTTCGCGTCAGGTCTGTCTATCGCTCGAATCGCTCTCGTCGCCTCGAGGCCGTCCATCTCAGGCATGCGTACGTCCATCAGAATAGCGTCGTAATGGCCTTCAGGGCTGTTTTCAAACATCTCAAGGGCAATTCTGCCGTTTGACGCGTGATCCGCTTCCGCCTGACGCATCGTGATAATCTGCTTCAGAATCTCCGCGTTGATCTGCACATCCTCAGCCATCAGGATGTGTTTACCCGTCAAATCAGCGCGTTCTTTCTCCTTGTACAGGCTCATGCTGTTCCGTCTGGCTATACGCTCGAACTCATCGATTACATTTGATGCGAAGAGCGGTTTGGCGAGGAAACTGTCTACTCCCACATGCAGCGCATCATCCATGATCTCATCCCAGCTGAACGATGTCAGTATTATGACGGTCATCTCCTTATCGTACCGTTTCCTGATCTCACCTGCGAGCTCTACGCCGTCCATCCCCGGCATCTTCCAGTCGAGCAGTACCAGGTTGTACGGTTCCTGCTTCGCCTTCTGCGTCTCCAGCATCTGCAAAGCCAATTCTCCGCCGCAGCAAACATCTGCCTTGATTCCCACCTCGTTCATGACAATTCTGGCATGCTCTGCCGCAACTTCCTCATCATCAACGACGAGAACACGGATGTCTTCAGGGGCGACATTATTCGTAATTGATTTCTGGGCGTCTGTGTTTGTCAGCGTAACAGTAACAGTAAACTCCGTCCCGACACCTTTTTCCGAGGTAACCGTGATTGTGCCGTTCATCAGTTCTACGATATTCTTCGTAATCGCCATGCCCAGTCCGGTGCTTCCGTATTTGTTGCTGCGGCTGTCGTCTTCCTGTGTGAATGCTTCGAAGATTTTCGGTATGAACTCCTGATCCATGCCGATGCCGGTATCTTTAATGCGGAACTGAATCGTGGAATGATTACCATAGATTGCCTTTTTTTCAATGGTCATGTCAACGGAACCGGGTGCCTCAGTGAACTTAATCGCATTGCTCAGAATATTGATCAGCACCTGCTTCAGTTTCATGTCGTCGCCGATATAATAATCACGCACGCCTCCGATGAGATGGCATTCGTATTTAAGCCCTTTTTCCTCGCACTGCGTCATTACGATCGTATTGATCTGCTCAAGCATTCTGCTGAAGGAAAACTCTTCATTGCGCAGAACAAATCGGCCGGATTCAATACGGCTCATGTCAAGTATGTCATTGATCAGCCCCAGCAGGTGCCGGGCGCTGTCATCGATTTTCTCCAGGTAATCGCGTGTTTCATCCGGAATTGATTCATTTCGGCTCGCCAGATTGCCCAAACCGATAATCGCGTTCATCGGCGTACGGATTTCATGACTCATGTTCGACAGGAAGATAGTCTTTGCCTTGTTTGCCTCTTCAGCTACGTTCAGCGCGTCCTTCAGCACTTCCCTGCTTTCGGTCAGCTCTCTCCTCTGATCCTGTTCTCTCTCGAGAGCCTCTTCGAGTTCACCTCTGTACTCTTCCCTTTCATCCTCGACAACGAAGATGTGCAGGACGCAGATTCCAAGCATGTAACCCATGGCATAAAAAGGCAGAAGCGGGAACGCCATCTGTATCGCTATGAAGATCATCATGGCAACGCCAAACAACCCGATAGTCATATGCCGACGCATTTCTTTACCCTCGGATTTCGATGTGATATACAGCGTATAGATGGAAGCCAGCAAAAACAGTACAATCTGAACCGCCAGCGTTACATGGCGCACGCTTCCGGCGTGATATCCGCCGGCGCTGTCGAACCAGAACATAATCGGGTAAAAACAGTTCACAGCAACCGCTATGACTTCTACCACGAAGAAAAGCCGCCCAATCGTATACAGCAGTTTCCCGAACACATTATCCTGTTCAAGATACGCCACGACATAGCGGGTCCAAAGAACCACGGCGGCTGCCATGGCGAGAAAATAAATCGTTGTATCAATGAAGAGCAGTGTCGTGAGATGGTATGAATCCAGAATTCCCCACAAAAGGTCAGTGATGTAGTAGGACAGAACTCCCAGCAGAAAATAACGGTAGTATCGCTGCGTCGGCGTAAACTGCCTCTCGCCACTGTTCAGCAGTACATCCTTATTGATTATCAGCAGGATGATTGACGCCAGTATTCCGATGATTGAATACATCATAATATCGGTCCTCCTCAGTGCTCTAATTGTGCAGAAGCCCTTCTAATGTTTCAAACAGTATGTCCGGTTCCACCGGCTTGCTCAGGTGCGCGTTCAGACCTGCCTGCATGCTGTGCTGAACATCCTCATCAAAGGCGTTTGCCGTTAACGCGATGATAGGAATATTCTTCGCGTCAAGTCTGTCCATTGCCCTGATTCTCCGGGTCGCCTCCAGTCCATCCATTTCAGGCATGCGCATATCCATTAGAATAGCGTCATAATAGCCCTCTTCGTGCTCCTCAAACATTTCTACGGCAATACGCCCGTTTTCCGCGTGATCCACCTCCATCTCACGCATGGAGAGCACCATGATCATTATTTCTGCGTTTACCGATACGTCTTCCGCCAAAAGTACTCTGCGGCCATTCAGGTCCGCTGTTTCCCGCATGAGCTTCGCGTTCTTCTGTTTGAAAGCCTCCCTGAACTCATCAAGTACGTTCCCTGCGAAGAGCGGTTTCGCGACAAACGTATCCACGCCTGCCGCCTTCGCTTTATCCTCGATATCATCCCAATTATATGAGGTAAGTATGATCACCGGCGTTTCATAACCCACGGCGGCACGGATCTGCCGTGTCGTTTCCATGCCGTCCATTTCAGGCATGCGCCAATCCACCAGAATCAGGTTATAAGGCTCCCTTCTGGCATGGCGGACCTTAACCATCTGCAGGCCTTCCGCTCCGGATAATGCCTTTTCACAGCTTACCCCCACCTGCCCCAGCACAAGCTGGGCGTGCTCACAGGCGATTGGATCATCATCTATCACCAATACGCTCAATTCATGCGGATGTATAGCGCTTTCCTCTTCCTCTGTGTTTTTCTGATCGCAGTCTGTCAGTGTGACCGTGACAGTAAACGTCGATCCCTTCTGCTGTTCACTCTCTACAGAAATCGTTCCGTTCATCAGTTCAACCAGATTCTTGGTTATGGCCATGCCCAGGCCTGTACTTCCATATTGGCTTGTGCTTGATGAGTCTTCCTGACTGAATGTATCAAACAGTTTAGGAAGATAATCCTGACTCATCCCTATGCCTGTATCGCTGATGATAAAACGGAGCGTGGATTTTCCATTGAATCGCGCCACCTCTTCCACAACAAATGTGACGCTGCCGCCTGACGGTGTGAATTTGACCGCGTTGCCGAGGATATTGATCATAATCTGCCGCAGCTTCATTTCATCGCCGACATAATAGTCATCAACCGTGCCTTTTACGCGGCATTCATACTCAAGGCCCTTGTCCCTGCACTGGTCGCTTATGATTGTATTGACCTGGGCTAATGCCTTTGCAAGAGAAAACTCTTCATTCTTCACGACCATGCGGCCGGATTCGATGCGGCTCATGTCCAGTATGTCGTTGATTATGCTGAGCAGATGCTGGGCCGACAGCCCGATCTTCTCAAGGTTTTCCCTTGTCGTTTCGGATATGCCGGGTTCATTGAGCGCTATTCTGTCCAGCCCGATAATCGCGTTCATCGGGGTGCGGATCTCATGGCTCATGTTTGACAGGAAAGCCGTCTTTGCCTTGTTTGCCTGATTTGCCTCTTCCAGCGCAGCACTCAGCGATTCCCGCTGCTGCGCCAGCTCCTGTATCATTTCCTTTCGCTCGGTTATGTCTATGAATACGCCTACATATGTTATAGGCGAACCATCGGGACGGCGTGTCGGTTTGCCGACAGCCCTGTACCAGCGATACCCTCTGTCTCTCGTCAGCAGGCGGTACTCTACGTCATATTTCTTCTGACCTGTATAGTCGTAGAGCGTTTCATTGAACCTGTTCATTACGCGCTCCCTGTCATCCGGATGCAGCAGATTATACCAAGAGTCCATTACATCCGGAAAGTCATCCGCGTCATTATACCCGAGCATTCTTCGGAATTCGTCGCTCCAGTAGACTCCGGTCATCTCGCCCGCTTCATCAAAATCCATTGTCCATTTGCCGGATCCGAGCATTTCATGAATGGTGTCGAGAGACGCAGCTTCGTTCTGCAGCGCAGCGTACAGAGCATCATGCTCCTTCGCCTGTGTTATGTCGATAGTAACGCCTCTGTACTGCACCGGCCTGCCTTCAGAATCCCGAGAAAGTATGCCCTTGTTGCGAAACCACCTGACCGTGCCGTCCTTTTTTTGAAAACGGAAATCATAACCAGTCGTGATCATTATGTTTTCATCAAGAGCTGCGGCGGTCAGGTCACCGATAAAAGCATCCCTGTCTTCCGGGTGAATGCCCTTCACGAACGGTTCCATTTCATTCGGGAAATCGCTTTTATCACTGTAACCCATCAGTCTGCGGAAGCCATCGCCCCATTGCACAGACGACACAGAGCCGTCCGGCGAATAGTTGATGACCCAGCTTCCAGCCTCTACAAGATCCGTAAGCAGGCGGTTAGTCGCAGCCTGTTCTTCTATTATTTGTCTGTCCTTTTCATCGATTATCAAACTCATGAAGTGCCCCCTTAATCCAGATCGTCTTCCGGATCGTCCTCCGAATCCTCCACAAACAGTTCCAGCACGTCCGGTCTGGCGTAGTGCCCGCACACATCGTGTTCCATCTTGCTCGCAGGAACCTTCTGCATATCAAGATCGGCATAGATGACAGCTTCCTCATCCCATATGCAGTCACTGGCCGTATGCCCGAAAGGATCGATGACACAGCTGCCTCCCCGGCAAGGAATCTGCGGCAGATCTGCAAGCGCGCCATACTCATTCAGATCCTCCGGATATGAGGCTTTCGTAATGAGCATGTCACAGTTTATGAAATAACAATGTCCTTCTATTGCTATATGGCGGATGGTATTCTGCCACTCTTCGTTATCATTGGTGTTGGGCGATATGTAAAGGGAGATTCCCTTTTCGTAGAGCGCAACCCTGGCCAACGGCATGTAGCTTTCCCAGCAAATCAGATTCCCCATGGGACCCCATGGCGTATCCATCACCGGGAAATAGTCCTTGTTCGCGTCTCCCCATATGACCCTCTCGCTTCCGGTCGGTTTGAGCTTTCTGTGGTTCTTTGCCTCGCCCTCCGGTGAGATCATCATGTTGGAATTGTAAAGCGTGCCGTTCACCGCGTCGCGCTCTGAATATCCGATGCTGACATAAACGCCGGCCTCCTCAGCAGCGCTAATGATACTGTCCATCTCAGGGCCGTCTGCCAGGATGGAGTTGTCATGGTACCGTTTCCAGTCTTCGCGTCCTGACTCGCTTCTGCTGCCTGTACGAAATCCGAAATTCATCCCGAAAGGATATCCCGGTACGAACAGTTCCGGAAAAACAACCAGCTCGGCGCCGCCCGCCGCGCACTCTCCTATGTATTTTATTGCCTTTGCGATGCATGCTTCCTTATCGAACATCACCGGTTCCGCCTGCACCAGCGCGATCCTGCAGGTGTCTTTCACTTCTCTCATTTCAAAACTCCCTGTCTTCTTAATTTCCATTAGCTTCTATGCATATAATCAGATTGTTCAAATCAAGCATTGATGTGTAACTGACGTCTTTGGCTTTCGCGATAATCATCCTCGTCCCGATCATTCTGCTCACATCGTTGTTTCGGAATATCGTTTCATATTGCTTCCGCGGATCAAAATTCGGGCAGTCATCTCTGAAACGCAGTATGAGTTCACCCTCTTTATACACGAGCCTGATATCCAGAATGTGGTCTTTATCGTCTCGCATGAAGCCGTGCTGCACGATGTTCATTGCGACTTCCTCGACGGTCAGCGCGGTCAGAAAGGAGATCTTTTCCGAGACGCCTTTTTCTCCGCAGAAATCCAAAACCCTGTCTCTGAATTCCATGACTGCCTGTTCACTGGCTATCGTTTCCCGAAGCTCATCTTCCGGTGAGACGCCGAACCCTGCGGGCATCACCCAAAGCCGGTCCTTACCGCGCAGCCCTCTGCTGATAATCGGAATGAGAATCGGAATAACCACCAGGGTTACCAATATGCTGCAAACGGATACTCCTCCGAAAACGCCGACCACAGGATCGCCTGAAATGGCTTTTGCGACCACGCCTCCATATGCCGCACCGAAGAGCGGCGCTATGAAATTCACAAATATTATAATGATGGCAGAGACGATATAATGTCCAAACAGCTGAATGTAATTTGCAAACAGCAATGCTATCATCTGAAAAACCAGACCGATTGCGCACGCTCTGAGCGCCCCGGCAGCAGACGTCATGACTTCATCGCTTACACTGCCGAGATAGAGCTCGGCAATCCCGTTTGCGAAAATGAACAACGCTATGCTGATCGCGGCGACTGAAATGATATCATACTTTACGATGCCGGAAGTGGTTTTTTTGAAGCCCTCCCTGTCTTCCTCATTCCGGCACAATGCCGAAAGCAGGAACAGTGCCGAGATTGCGCTGTTCTGAAAAGTGCTGACAATATAGTTCACCTGAACCTGAACATTATATGCCTGCAGCCCGGCATCTCCGACCCTGAACAGCTCCATGGCAAAATTCAGCACGTCGGCGCGAAGCACCATTGTCACAGCGAAAACGGCGGCAAGGATACCGCCCCATACGCCTGCGTGGTTCACCTTCAGCGTCTCCCTGAGCGAAGCTCCTTTGACCCCCGGTTTTATAAGCACATCAGGTTTTCTGTAGTACCACACCAGAACAGCGGTTCCGGCATAATAACTGAACGATGTGCCCAATGCGATTTCAAACATCCCCGCATCCGAATAATTAACACAGACAACATCCAGCAGGATGTTGAATGCGGCCATGACTATTACAGCCGCTACGGCAATTCTGCTGTCACCGTCAATCAGCGGTCCCCGTGACATGATCGCCATTGCCGTCATTGCCGGCACACCAAAGGCGATGCCCCGGAGATAATCTGCGCATGGTCCGGCCGAATTGCTTCCGTCCGGAACTCCAATGGACGTCACGATGCTCTCAGTCCAATGCAGAGTTAAAATCATGACTATTACAGACAAGAGCAGTCCGAGCGTTAAAGTCTCGATCAGCGCCCTGCCTGCTGCTGCGGTGTCTCCTCTGCTCAGGCGTCTCAGTGACCGGTCCTGGAAGCTGATTCCTGTTGTGGTTCCTATGACCGCAAAAAGGATAACCAAAGGAGAGACTAAGCCGACCGCTGCAGCCGCGCTTTCGTCCATTGCATTGCCTATAACAAAACCATCGATGACTGAACCGATTACCGTCATGATATTTGCGACAAAAAACGATGCTATTGTAACTCGAAGTGCTTTTCCCGTGATGGAAACGTTTTTCATCTCATTATGTCAATTTAGTCCTTATTTCCCTATAAAATTATACCCCATGGTCATGCTTGTTTTCAATAAAATAGAAGCGTTGTTCTTCCATGAGCCTGAATTGACCGCTCACGGCGCTTGTTCTATAATGAAAATGCGGAAAATCGGGCATACAAATGGAGAAACAAATGGAATTACAGAAAACAGAAGATAATACAAAGGCAACAGAAGCGGAGCAGATTCCAATGCTGACTGATCCGGAATCCTTTGATTTCGGGAAGTGGGAGCAGTGCATTAAAGAAGTGCTGGACCAGACGCCCCAGCTTCTGCTTACAGAGGGCGACCGGCAGGGCGAACCGGTGCTGCGGGCTGAGATCGCGGATTATCTGCACCGCGTGAGAGGAGTGGTCTGCACACAGGATCAGGTCATCATCAGCGCGGGCGCCCAGCAGCTGATCAACCATCTGGCCAGAATCCTGAAGCTGATGGACATCAGGCACGTCTGCACGGAGTATCCGGGCTACATGCCGGTCAGAAGCATCTTAAGAGACTGGGGATTCAGCATCAGCAACATCCCTGTAAGGGACGACGGGCTTGCCATTGAAAAGCTGCCGACGAACATCCGGACGGCGGCATATGTGTGTCCGCACAGCCAGTTCCCGACGGGAGCGGTCATGCCGATCAGCAACCAGTACCTGCTGCTCGACTGGGCTGAGGAAAACGACAGCCTCATAATCGAAGACGACTACAACAGCTCCCTCCGCACTTCCGACGATTCGCTGACTACCCTGCAGGGCCTCGACGGCGGCAGGCGAGTGGTCTACATGGGCACTTTCAGCCCGACCCTGTTCCCGGCTGTGCGCATCAGTTACATGGTGCTGCCGAAACCGATGGTGGAGCTCTTTAACAGCATCAAAGATGAGTACGACCAGACCTGCTCCAAGACTGAGCAGCTGACGCTGGCCCACTTCATGCAAAACGGCTTCTTTCAGGAAAACATCGACCGGGTCAGGAAGCTCTATGCAAAAAAACTCAATACAGTAATAAACACCATCAAAGAGATCGACGAAAACGGCAGCTTCATCACTGTTGGAAATCCGCTGCTCGTCACCAATGTGACACTGAAGATCGACACCCACGCCAGGACGATCTGCATGGGTTCCTCAGGCGAGGCGCGCTCAGAGGAAATCCTGAACGAAATGACGGACCGCATGATCGAGTCCGCCGCGGCGCTGGGCATCAAGGTCAGGGGCGTCAGCCAGATGCACCGCGACGGTCAGATTTACCTGACGCTGTCCTACGATCAGATTCCAGCGGATCAGCTTGCCGGCGCGGTCAAAGATCTCGTCCAGAGCTTCAAATCCGTCCTCATGAAGGGCGGTCTCGACATCCCTTGCGTCTATGAGGTCATCCGTCTTACGGACGGGAAGCCGCAGTTCCTTCCGGAGCACTACGCGCGTCTGGAGAATTCTCTCGGCGCCATCGGCAAACCGGTTCCGTTCAGCTGTGAAACCCTCGGACAGTGCATTGCGGAACTCGCTGAGGAAGGACAGATCAAAGACCACAACATCAAACTTGAGGTCGATCTCAGCGGTCACGGCATGCTCTACATGAATCCGACCCACTACCCTTCGCAGCAGCAGTACAAAGAAGGCGTCAGGACGGAACTGTTCCATGGAGAGCGTAAGAACCCGCATATCAAGATGATGGATCAGGCTCTGCGCGACGCCACCGACGCGGCCATCAAGGCCCACAATCTCTACGAGGTTATCCTGGTAGGCCGGGACGGACAGATTACCGAGGGAAGCCGCTCAAATGTTTTCTTCATAAAAAACGGCGAGCTGTATACCTCGCCGCTCAAACAGGTCCTGCCAGGCATCACCAGGGACAAAATAATCGAAATCGTGAAAAGCAAAGGCATCGCGGTCCACGAGGATCCGATTCCGGCTTCCTCAGTCGCAGACTTCGACGCAGCCTTTATCAGCGGTACCTCACCAAAGGTTCTGCCGATCGCGTCGATCGGAGATGTCACTTATGATGTAAACGATCCGTTTCTGCGCCATCTCATGGACTGGTACGATGAGGCCTTTGTGAACCAGGCGGAGTAAGCTATCATCAATAGCAAATACAATTATGAGAATAGACGAAGTCATAAAACAATGCATACAGTCTGACAAAGATATCCTCTGGGCACAGCAGGACAATCGTGAAGCTGTTGCCTATCGGAAAGCTGTCATGTTCTTCTCCGAACCGGGTCTGATATCAGATATCCGCGAATCGCTTGAGGCCAGATCCTCAGCTGACAAGGCAGGCAATGCCGCTCTGCCGCGTCTGACGGAGAGCAGTAAAATGATCAGGTATTTCGGCCTGATCGAGAAGGTCGCGGCTTCGCAGGCAATAAAAGAAGCCTTCGTTTCAGAACGAAAGCTTCTGGATAACGGTGTTGACGCGATTTGTCTGGAGACCATGGACGGTCAGCGAAAGTGGATCGATAAAGACATTGCTGAAGCTTTTGCATTTAAGCGTAAGTACCTGTTTGTCGATCCGTCGGCAGTAGACGCTGACGGCATGTCCGCCGACGAGATCCAGAACATGGTCTTTATAGAAGAACAGGGACAAATCGCAGGTATCGTTATGATCCTCAGAATCTGATTCGATGGTTAAATCTTAACGATCCAGTTCCCCATGATGTCCGGCAGTTTTCCTATCTGCATTCCATAAAGTGTATCGTACAGGCGTTGGCTGACGTCACCGACTACTTCGTTGTTGATGACATAGTCTTCGCCTTTGTAATTCAATACGCCTATCGGAGAGATCACACAGGCTGTTCCGGTCGCCCAGGCTTCTTTCAGGGTGCCGTCCTTGATCGCTTCAAATACTTCATCCAGAGCGATACGTCTCTCTTCAACCTTTATCCCCCATTTGCGCAGCAATTGAATCGTGCTGTCACGTGTGACGCCCGGCAGGATCGATCCTGTCAGTTCCGGCGTTACGACCGTATCTCCAATCAGGAAGAACGCGTTGGACGTGCCTACTTCCTCAACGTAACGGCGTTCCTTCGCGTCCAGCCACAGAACTTCTTCGCAGCCGAACTCGTGGGCTTTGTATGAAGCGATCATTCCGCATGCGTAATTGCCTCCGCACTTCGCGAATCCTGTGCCTCCGACCGCTGCGCGGATGTATTCCTCTTCCACAAGAATGCGGCTTCCGTGAAGTTTGGTTTCATTTCCCTGATAATAGGCTCCGACAGCGCACAGTATGATAATGAACCAGTACTTCTTGGCAGGAAGTACGGAAAAGCTCACTTCAGGAGACAGGATGAACGGCCTGATGTAAAGGGATGTTCCCGGACTTGTCGGCGTCCAGTCTTCATCAACCTTGACGATTGCTTTCACCGCCGAAAGGAACAGCTCCTCATCCATGGTTGGGATGCACATTCTCTCATTGGTTCTGTTCAGACGTTTCGCGTTCATGTCCGGACGGAACAGATTCAGCGTTCCCTCAGGATTGCGGTAGGCCTTGAGCCCCTCGAACATCATCTGCCCGTAATGCAGTGTCGTGGCGCCCGGATCGAATGAAATCGGTCCGTAAGGAATTATGCGGCCGTCATGCCAGCCCTGTCCCTCGTCATACTCCATGATCAGCATGTGGTCAGTAAAATATTTTCCAAAACCCAGAGCTGATTCATCTGTTGGTTTTGGTTTCGGATGTTCGTTTCTGGTTACAGGAAAAGTGTATTCCATGCGCATCTCCTCCTCAGTTTGTAAAACCTGTTCTCTATTTCTCCATATTTACGGAAGTTTATCGATAACGACAGGAACTTTAACCTGCGCCACCGTTGCATTGCCCTTGGCGTATTTTTTCATGAGCTGCGCGCCCCAGCCTTCTTCCTTGAGCACAAGGCCGCAAGGATTGAGGAGTTTATTTCTGTAGGTTGCGTACTGTATGAGTTTATCACACAGTCCCTTATCCAATGCCTCGGCAAAGGCTTTCTCATCGGCAGGAGCTCTGTCCGGCTCAAGGCAGATCACATAACGCATGCCTTCCGGATCAGGGTAAACCTGGGCAATCTGACATCCCACGCCCTCTTCTTCACAAACAGCGGAGATCGCTTCGGCAAGCATGGAACCAGGAATCTTCTCCTGCGCCAGATTTGCCACATCCGTCAGCTTCGTGACGAAGTAAATATTCGGCGTGTCTCCGGTAAATCCGTCCACATGCACCAGATCCTTCAGACGATACCGGTAAAGACCCGCATTCGTAGTCAGAATGAGCTCATAATTCTTCTGGTCTTCCAGCTCCCATGCGAAGAGCGGTTCTCCTCCCTCTTCAGGTATGAACTCATAGAAACAGGTGAATGTGGAAAGAACACCCGCCGGAGTTTCAGGCTTCGTTGGGATGTTAAACTTGGTCTCGCTGGCGCCATATCCCACATCAATGTATTTGGTTGTTTCAGGAAGCATCTTCCGCACTTCATTAACATGCACGCCAACGCTTCCTCCGAGCCAGAAGCCTGCCGCCATGAGATTCGGCCAGTAGTACCGCGGGGTAAACTTTCCTTCCTCATTCAGCTTCTGCAGTTCATCCGCTCTCTCAGGATGCGGCGCGAGCTGATCCTTCAGCATTTCCTTCAGTCCGTCGGACATCTCATACCTGATTCCGCCGTTTCGTATGTCTTCGATCAGTTCATCCGCGTGGAGCACTGCGTAGTTGCACAGATTCGTCATCATCTTCGCGTTGTTACCAAGCAGAGCGGTAACGTCCCCATAGACGAGGGAGCAGCGAAGCATCACGTACAGAAGTTCGTCGCCTTCAAACTCATTTACAACCTGCGGCACATAGGTCAGGTGTTTGACCAGTTCAGGACTCGCAAGCTCGGATGATCTGCCGGAAGCGGTTCCGCACGGAATTCCGCCGCTGGTCACATCCAGAGCAGGCTTATTGAAAAACGCGAATACTCTGCTAGCCGCCGCAGGAGATGTCATCATGAAAATCTCTGTGATTCTGGCTCTTGAGATTGCTTTCCTTGCCACTGCCTCACGCTCGCTTTCCGGAATGAACTTGTAGCTTGCCGTGGTTCCGGAGGTGCGGTAAAAGAAGTTAGCCTTTCCCGGGAACAGCAGATCGCTCTCACCGGCCTGAAGCCTTTCGGAATAAGGAGCGTAATCAGCCCACTCTGAAAGCTTCACTTTATCTCTGAAGTCCTCAAGAGAATGTATTTCTTCAAAGTTGTGTTCTTTGCCGAATTCAGTATCTTTGCAGGCGTTCAGGATTTCGAAGAGAACAAGTTCCTGCGTGCCTTTGCAGTCGGCATAGAGCGCTTCTGTCGACTTCAGGAATCCGTAGTCGTCAAGACCCATGAGGATCTCCGGGAGCTGCGCGCGCTTTGCCGCTTCCTTCAGCTGCTGCACCCTCCAGTGCGCAAGCGGCTGCTTCAGCATCTGTTTCTTCAGGTCATTCATGAATACAGATATCAGGTCTTTTTTGCCCAGCCAGGAATCGAAGCCCGCTGAGGAATTCACTTCTCCTACCACGAATCCATCTTCACCGAAGAGAAGATCGATTCCTGCCATGCGCAGGCCAATCGCCTTTGACACTTTGTGGCAAAGCTCCTTCATCTCCTCTGTCAGCGGATATTCCTCGGTGGTGCCGCCGACGTGCAGATTGGACCGGAACTCATTAGGATCGGAGGCCTTCCGCTGGGCGGCAAACACTGCCTCGAAGCCAATCGTCAGGACTCTTACATCCCTTCCTTTTGAGGACGCAACATATTTCTGGATAAGCATTCTGGACTGGGAACCGGACAGCTTCTCCATCATCTGATCCAGCTCTTCTTCCGTTTTTATCAGTTCGACGCCGATTCCTCCGAAACCATCGTCCGGTTTCATGATCAGAGGAAGTCCGATTTCCGAGAGAATGAGATCCTTGCTCATGCTCTCCCTGAAGACGAGGGTCTTCACGATCGGAACGCCTTCCCTGGCGAGAATCTGATACGTCTCGATCTTGCTCATGGCAGCTTTTTTTGCCTCTATTGGATTATAATTATACGAACCCAACTGTTCCAGCTGCCTGGCAAATGGAAATACTACTCCGTTTTCACCGTCTGAATCAGCAATATAGAAAAAATCAGGAGGAGTCTCTTCCTTCCCGTCGATCCAGATCCTGGAAGGAAGCCCGTTGTCGATTCCATAAGCGGCTTTTCCGCAATCAATGATTTCTAAGGTGTGACCGCCAAAATTTACATTACTAAGGAGTCTCTCTACTTCGTCTTCAAATTTTCCTGCCGTTAATAACCAACCTTTCATTGTGCTCCTTTCTTATGCGTATGAACTGTTGTACAGTTCCGCATAGTAACCCTTACGGGCCATCAGTTGTTCATGGGTTCCAACTTCCTTTATGTCTCCATCAACCATGAAGATGATGCAATCCGCATTTTTGATGGTAAATAGTCTGTGGGCGATCATGAAGGTAGTATGTCCCTTCATCATGTCATTCATGGCCGCAGTAATCATAACCTCTGTCCTCGTGTCGATATTCGAGGTCGCTTCATCGAGTATCAGAATCTCCGGATCGGCGAGAACAACCCTTGCTATTGAAAGGAGCTGCTTTTCGCCAACGCTCAGAGCGCCCGTCTCATCATTGATCTCGGTGTCATATCCCTGCGGCAGCTTTTGTATGAAGCTGTGGCACTGCGCCTTCTTCGCAGCTTCGATGACTTCCTCTCTGGTCGCGTCCGGCCTGCCGTAGGCGATGTTCTCATGAACCGTCCCTGAGAACAGCCAGGTGTCCTGAAGAACCATTCCCATATGGCTCCGCAGACCGGTACGTGTCATTCTGGCCGTATCAAGGCCGTCCAGCGTTATGCTTCCGCCGTTGATTTCATAGAACCGCATCAGCAGGTTGACAAGCGTTGTCTTTCCTGCTCCGGATGGGCCGACAATGGCAAACACCTGACCCGGCTCCGCCTTGAAACTGACGTCCTTCATGAGGAGCCTGCCCGGAACATAACCGAAGCTGACGTGTTCGAAGCCGACCTCTCCATCGGCGGTTCCAGGAAGCGCCAAAGGTTCTTCGTCATCTTCGGACTCATTCTCCTCATCGATGAGGTCGAAGATCCTGTCCGCTGCCGCCAGGCCTGCCTGCACCTGATTCAACATCGTTGAAAAGGTGTTGATCGGGCTGGAGATGTTGTATGCGTAAATCAGAAACGCGGTTAAGGTTCCCAGTGAAACCACGCCCTTGATGCTCAGCAGTCCGCCGAGCACGCATACTGCGATGTACACCAGATTGTTGAGAAGCGTTGTCACCGGAGTGATCAGCCCCGACCAGGTTCTCGATGACCGGAAGAACTTCTTGTTGATTGTCGACATGGTGTCATAGGCTGTCTCTTCGTAGTTGAACGCCCTCATTACATCATGTCCGGAAATCATCTCCTCGATGTGGCCGTTCAGCTCACCAACTGCCTCCTGCTGGCTCTTAAACAGCTTTCTCGTAGTTCCTGTAATGATTCGGATGGCAATGTAGCTCAATGGAATCATGATGAAAAATATCAGTGAAAGCCATACGTTGGTCACCAGCATCATTACCAGTATTCCCACTATGGTAAGAATTTTAGTGAACAATGTCGACAGATTAGTCTGAATTACATTTGTCAGGGTTACCATGTCGCTGGTGAGTCTCGCCAGCACATCTCCCCTCTTCTGTGAATCCAGGAAGGACAACGGCAGTACCTGCAGTTTTTTCTGCAGTTTCTGCCTGAGGCTGTAGGCTGTGTTCTCCGCGATCTTCACAAGGCTGCGTCTGGAGAAGTACAGACAGATACCGCTCAGAATGTACAACGCCACGAGGACGCCAAGCTTCGGAAGTATCTCGTACAGGGAAAATACAGTCCCCTCCAGAGGAGCTAAGCTGTCCGTGATGTTCTCGATAACCTTCGGTGCAAATATGTCAAACACTGTGCTGCAGATCAGCATGCAGACGACCAGCACCACGAGGCGGCGGCTTCCTGCCATGTATCTCATGAGCCGCACGAAGGATCCGCGGCTTCCTTTTTTCTTCTCTTTTTTCATGCCTGCGCCTCCTCTCCTTCATCGGACGTCTGGGTGCGGTAGATCTCACGATAGATATCACTCGTTTTCAGGAGTTCCTCATGGGTTCCGCACGCTGTTACCTTGCCCTGATCCATGACTACGATCTGGTCAGCGTTCATGATTGTACTGATGCGCTGGGCGACGATTATGATGGTTTTGCCTGTCAGCTCTTTTCTCATGGCAGCCCTCACCGCGGCATCCGTCTTGAAATCGAGCGCGGAGAAGGTGTCATCCAGAAGATAAACAGGCGCGTCTTTCACAAAGGCTCTCGCTATGGACACCCTTTGTCTCTGTCCGCCGGAGAGATTGGAGCCTCCCTGCGTGACCGCCTTTGACGCCCCTTCGTCTCTTCTGTTCATGAACTCTGTGACCATTGCCATGTCGCAGGCCTTTAAGATTTCCTCATCTGTCGCATCAGGATTGGCAACTCTCAGATTGCTCTCGATCGTACCCGCGAACAGGTACGTCTTCTGCGGCGCATAGGAAATCATGTCCCTGAGCTCCTTGACCGGCATGTCACGGGTGTCTGTTCCATCGATGAACACAGAGCCGTAATACCTGGTGTCGAAGAAGCGCAGCAAAAGCTTCAGGAGCGTTGTCTTGCCGCTTCCCGTTGCGCCTACAATAGCGGTTGTCTTCCCTGCAGGGAATGTTATGTTTATGTTATTCAGGACCATGTCATGGGCGCCGTTGTATCCGAAGCTGACGTCTTCAAAACGGATCTGACCCTTTACAGAATCAGATATTGAACGTGATCCCGCAGTTTCCTGCGCACGGCTGAACTCGTCTGTCGAATACACTTCCGGCTCATAATCCAGAACCTCTTTGATTCTCTTGGCCGATACTTCACACTTAGGAAGGGCGTTGACGATGGCCATTACTGTCGCGAACCCGCCTGCAAGCATGGTGCTGTACTGGATATACGTCAGAAGGTCTGCGAGACTTACAATTGCCTCCCGCATCTCCCAGGTGCCGACAAACAGGATCAACGCAATCGTCAGGTTCATGACGACCTGAACCAGTGGTACCAGAAGCGCTATGTACACGCCAGCGTCAACAGCCTGGTCCCTTATGTCTTTATTTGCCTCTGACAGCTTCTCTACTTCGTAATCCTGCATGCCAAAGGCGCGGATTGTGCGCATGCCGGTCAGTTTCTCATTCATGAGCACACTGCCGCGGTCGGTCTTCGCCTGCAGTGACGCGAACATCGGCATGCTCTTTCTGTTTCGCCGAATCACAACGAAAGCGCACAGAATGAAGGTTCCGGCGATAACAAGCGATAATTCCGCGTTGAGAAATATGCATCGAACAAATGTAAAGACCGCAACGAATGGAACCAGAAGAGCGTTCCGCAGCATGTTGATCACGACCATCTGCATCTGCGTAGTATCGCTGGTCGCCCTTGTGAGAAGCGTCTCACGGTTGAACCGCTGATAATCGAGATCCGAAAAAGTCTGTACCTTCGCGAACAG
>CADAHK010000003.1 GCA_902787725.1 uncultured Eubacteriales bacterium
GGTATGCGGAAACGTGATTTACGCAACGGGAGAGGCAGTCATAAGCTGCTGCGGGATAACGCTTCCTGTATTAGAGGCAGAGCCCGCGGATGACGAACATTCCGTCAGCGTTGAAAAGGTCGAGGACGAATACTATGTGCAAGTCAATCATGAGATGACTAAAACACATCATATTTCGTTTATTGCCTCCGTGCAGCATGACGGATGTGAGATAAGAAAGCTTTATCCGGAAGGTCCGGCGGAAGCCCGATTTAAGATCAGGCTGACGAGACGACTGTATTATTACTGCAACCGGCACGGGTTGTTCGAAGTGGCCGTCAGATGACGGCCATTTTTATTTGCGGAGAAGAAAAGGGTTGACAAGTTAGGCAAGTCTAACTACAATTATATATGGGTTAGTAAGGACTAACAAAAATTAGCTTCATCTAACCCGCTGAGACAAAAACCGAATGACCTATGTGGATCAATGAAGGAGGATATAGGGTGCAAATGTTTATGGAGGCAGAGAAAATGAATTTGCTGGAAGCCGATGTAGGCAAGACTTATATAGTCAAGGAAATAAACACAGACGATGATGAGATGACATCATTCCTCTTCAGACTCGGGTGCTATTCCGGAGAACCGGTAACGCTCATTTCTAAGAAGAAAAAGGGCTGCGTTGTCGCCATCAAGGATGGAAGATACAGTTTTGATAAACTTCTGGCCTCGGCAGTAGAGCTTGAGGAAGAAAATAATACACTTCGTTCATAGAAGGAGGAAAAAGATATGAGAATTGCTTTTGCCGGTAATCCGAACAGCGGTAAAACAACAATGTACAATTTGATGACGGGTGAAAACGAGAGAGTCGGCAACTGGGGCGGCGTTACAGTCGGAAAGAAGGAAGCTCCATTTGACAGCTCATACACAGGCGGTAAGAATATAACCGCAGTGGACCTTCCGGGAGCCTACTCAATGTCACCGTTCACACCTGAAGAAAGCATCACGAGTGAGTTCGTCAGAGACGAGCACCCTGACGCTATTATCAACATAGTGGACGCCACAAACCTCAGCAGGAGCCTGTTCTTTACAACACAGCTTCTGGAGCTGGGTATTCCAGTAGTTGTCGCGCTCAACAAGAGTGACATAAACGAGAAAGAAGGAACAAAGATAGATGTTGCCGGGCTCGCTGAAAAGCTGGGCTGCCCGGTAATTACAACAGTATCCACTAATAAAAATGACAGCGGCGTCGCGGAAGTCGCGAAGGCTGCAATCGCTCTGGACGGTAAAGGCCAGAAAGCCCCTTACTTGCAGGCGGACATAGATCTGACGGACAAGGCCGCTGTAGACGCTGAGGACAGAAAGCGTTTCGCGTTCGTAAACGATATCGTCAAAGCGGTAGAGACGAGAAAGATAGTTTCCAGCGAAACAACAAAGTCTGACAAGCTTGACAACGTTCTTACGAATCCTGTAGCGGGCATACTGATCTTCGCCGCGGTAATGTGGTGCGTATTCGCAATTTCACAGACATATCTGGGAACATGGATCGCTGACTGGCTCGTCGGATGGATCGAAACCTTCCAGGAATTCGTAGGCGGAGCAATGGAAAACAGCCCGGCGATTCTTTCAACAATCATCGGAGACGGCATCATCGGCGGTGTAGGCGCCGTAGTTGGATTCCTTCCTCTGATCATGGTAATGTTCTTCCTGATCGCTCTTCTGGAAGACTGCGGATACATGGCGCGTGTGAGCGCTTTGCTTGACCCGATTTTCAAGAGAGTCGGACTTTCAGGTAAGTCAATCATTCCGATCATCGTCGGCACAGGATGCGGCGTTCCTGGAATCATGGCATCAAGAACAATCAGGGACGAGCGTGAGAGAAGAGCGACTGCGATGCTGACAACATTCATCCCATGTGGAGCCAAGATTCCTGTAATCGCGCTCTTCGCCGGAGCATTCTTCGAAGGAGCAGGCTGGGTAACCTTCATCTGCTACTTCTCAGGACTTATGCTCATATTCCTCTGTGCGCTTCTCGTAAAAGCAGTAACAGGAGCAAAATACAGAAAGTCATTCTTCATCATGGAGCTGCCTAAGTGGAAAGCACCAAGCCTGAAGAGAGCGTTCTGGTCCATGATGGAACGCGCAAAGGCATACATCATCAAGGCAGCGACTATCATACTCGTATGCAATCTGGTCGTTACTCTCATGCAGACATTCAACTGGAAGTTCCAGGTTGTGCCTGAAGGAATGGAAGACACTTCGATCCTGGCAACCATAGCGACACCGTTCGCGTTCCTGCTGATTCCTCTGGGATTCGGAGCATGGCAGCTGGCGGCAGCGGCAGTCACAGGATTCATCGCCAAGGAGAATGTTGTAGGAACACTCGCCGTAGTATACGGACTTACGAGATTCATCGATACTGAAGAACTGGCAATGACAGGCGACGCCAATACAGTAGCTGTGACAATGGGTCTTACCGGAGTCAGCGCAATGGCATTCCTCTTCTTCAATCTGTTCACACCGCCATGCTTCGCGGCAATCGGCGCAATGAACTCAGAGATGCAGAGCAAGGGATGGCTCTGGAGCGCAATAGGACTTCAGATGTGCACAGGCTACACTCTCGCATTCCTGATCAACCAGATTGGAACTCTGGTCGTTGCAGGACATCTGGCAGCGGGATTTGTTCCGGGCGCGATAGCGATTCTGGTCATGATCTTCATAGTAATAATGATTTCAAGAAAGATCCGCGCTCACTTCGTTGAGAAGTACACGCTTCACACAGACGCGGCGGCCAGCGCGGCATAGAGTTTGCTGCAAAGGCAACAGAAAGGGGTTGATTATATGGCAGTAACAATCATAGCGATAATAGCAGTCATTGCGGTCGTATTCTTCGCGGTGAGATATATTGTCAGGGAAAAGAAAAAGGGGAATAAATGCGTCGGCTGTCCGTACGCCGGAGAGTGCTGCAAGTACTCAGAGATGCTTGACGGAGACAGTTGCGCTAAGTAAAAACAGATGATATACTGACAAAGAAAGCTAGGGGAGCGAAAGCTGAGAGCCCGGGAACGCCCGGATACCCTCAATACCTGACCCGGACAATACCGGCGTAGGGAAGCAGAATAACAAGAATTCTGAACGCTCCTTTTAATTGGAGCGTTTGTTTTTGCTTAAAGCAAAAGCAGACGCATAAAGAAAGGAGAAAGCTTAAATGGAAGCAAGTGTAGCAATTCAGTCACTGCCTCAGGCACCTGATGACGAGGAACTCTGCCGCATTGTAGATGAGGTTATCGCGTACATTGCGGAGCAGGGTTACAACTATTACGTCGGACCTTTTGAGACGACTATAGAGGGTCCATATGACGAACTGATGGATATAGTCAAGAACTGCCAGTACATCGCGATCAAGGCGGGAGCGCCTTCTGTCGCGGCCTACGTAAAGGTCAGTTATAAGCCTGAAGGAGAGGTACTTTCCATTGAAAAGAAGATCGGCAAGTATCACGAATAACATATACCCGATCGCGACGCTGCTGGCCATACTGGTGCTGTGGGAATGCCTGTCGCTGTTTGAAGTCGTGCCGAACTACATGTTGCCGTCACCGGCGCAGACAGTTGAGGCGTTCATAAATGATTTCGGACTGCTAATGTCACACCTCAAGGTCACACTTCTTGAGACGGTTCTCGGAACATTGATGGGCGTTGCAATCGGGTACGCTGCAGCGGTCCTGATGGACAGATGGGATCCCGCATACAAGGCCATGTATCCGCTCATAGTCCTGACACAGACGATACCTGCTGTGGCCATAGCGCCTCTGCTGGTGCTCTGGTTCGGATACAAGATGATGCCTAAGATCATACTTATCATCCTGATTACGTTCTTCCCGATAGTCATCGGGGTTCTGGACGGATTCAGGTCAGCGGACAAGGACGCCATCAATCTGATGAGATCCATGGGAGCCAGCAGGTGGCAGATATTCAGGCACATCAAATTTTTCAACGCGCTTCCTAATTTCTTCTCAGGACTCAGGATAACCGTTGCCTACGCTGTAGTGGGAGCGGTTCTTGCCGAGTGGCTGGGAGGATTCGCAGGACTGGGCGTTTACATGACGAGAGTCAAAAAATCATTCGCGTACGACAAGATGTTCGCGGTCATATTCCTCATCTCAATAATCAGCCTGATTCTCATCTGGCTGGTCAGTGTGCTTCAGAAGAAGTGCATGCCTTGGGAGAGGGCAGATGAAGTATCAGACAGAAAAAAGAGAGGACAATAAACATGTTTAAGAAAATTACAGCATTTGCAGCAGCGGCAGCAATGATCGTATTCGGTCTGGCCGCCTGCGGAAATTCGGAGCAGAGCGATGAAAACGGACCGACAGATCCTACGAAGCTGACTTTCGTGCTTGACTGGACTCCAAACACAAATCACACGGGAGTCTACGTGGCGGATAAACTCGGTTACTTCGATGAGGCAGGACTGGAAGTTGAGGTCGTTCAGCCGCCTGACAACGGTGCTGAAACCATGGTAGCTTCAGGAAAGGCCCAGTTCGGCGTTTCGTTCCAGGACTACCTCGTTCCTGCTTTTGCGGGTGAGGAAAAGACCATGCCGCTGACAGCGGTCGCGGCGGTACTGCAGCACAACCTGTCGGGAATAATGTCCGGAAAGGATCTTGGAATCACAAGCCCTAAGGAGATGGAGGGCCACTCATACGCCACATGGGAGCTGCCTATCGAGCAGGCGATACTCAAGGATTGCGTCGAGGCAGACGGCGGAGATTTCAGCAAAGTTGAAATGATACCGGAGACAATCGACGACGAAGTTGCGGCGCTGAAGAACAAGCAGGTCGACAGCATCTGGGTTTACTACGGATGGGCAGGAATCAAAGCTGAACTCGATGACTTTGACATCAACTACTTCGCGTTCAAAGACATAGACGACGCTTTTGACTACTATTCACCGGTCATCATCGCAAATGATGAGTTCCTCGCGGACAACCCTGATACAGCGAAGAAATTCCTTGACGCATTGTCAAAGGGATATGAATACGCCATAGAGAATCCTGAAGAAGCAGCTGAGATACTAGTTGAAGCAAATCCTGAGATCGATCCGGAGCTCGCAAAGGCAAGCCAGAAGTATCTGGCCGACCAGTATACGGCTGAAGCTTCACAGTGGGGCGTGATTGACGCAAACCGCTGGAACGCGTTCTATCAGTTCATCAATGAGAAGGGACTGGCTGACGCGGAGATTCCTATGGACACCGGCTTCACCAATGATTATCTTCCTGTAAGATAGAGGGGAAAAGCGATTCGGGACATGCATAAACTCGAAACACAGAACATAACAATGAGCTTCGGAAACGAGACGATCATCCGGGACATATCAATCTCGGTGGATCAGGGAGAGCTTGTTTGCCTGCTTGGAGTTTCAGGCAGCGGCAAGACCACGCTCTTCAACTGCATTTCCGGAATATATACCCCGGACTCGGGCAGGGTTCTGCTTGACGGCGAGGACATTACAGGAACTACGGGACGCATAAGCTACATGCTCCAGAAGGACCTGCTTTTGCCGTACAAGACAATAGAGGACAATGTGGCTCTGCCGCTGATCATCCGCGGTGCGTCGCGTGACGAAGCCAGGGCAAGGGCCTCTGAGTACTTCGAAGAGTTTGGCCTTGAGGGAACGCAGACGATGTATCCGAAGCAGCTTTCGGGCGGAATGAGGCAGAGAGCGGCGCTTTTGAGAACATATCTTTTCTCGGATAACGTAGCTTTGCTTGACGAACCGTTCTCCGCCCTTGATACTATAACCAAAGGCAGGATACACCGCTGGTATCTGGACGTCATGGAGAAGATAAACCTGACGACGGTATTCATCACTCATGACATCAATGAGGCGATACTGTTGTCTGACCGTATCTACATCATGACCGGCAGACCCGGTGAGATCAAATCAGAAGTAAGGATCAAGACCCCGAGAAGCGATAGACACGGTTACGATCTTACCGACGAGTTCATGGACTACAAGAGACAGATAATGGGGATACTTGGAGAGGAGAAAAGGGAAACGGAATGAAAATACTTCACACTTCCGACTGGCACATCGGAATGCTCGTAAACGGTGTCGACATATCCGAAGACCAGATTTTCTTCATCAATCAGATCAGAGAGATCGTTAGAGATGAGGAAATTGACGTCGTGTTGATTGCGGGCGATGTTTTTGACAGGGCCAATGTCAGCGGCGACGCGATAAAACTTTATGATGACGCGGTAACAGGTCTTTGCTCCGGCGACGGGGCAAAGACTGTTGTCATTGCGGGAAATCACGACGGAGCCGAAAGACTGTCCCAGTGCAGCAGGCTGCTTGCTGGGTCAGGCTTGTACATAGCGGGGACACTCACAAGGCCTGTCATGAAAGCGGAGTTTGACGACGCGGACATCTACATGCTGCCATGGGCGGATACATCCAGAGTGAGATATGAGTTCCCGGATAGGGCGGAGGAGATCACGAACGCGGAATCGGCCCTGAGAGTCATATGCGACTCCATAAGGGAGAGCATGGACAGGTCTAAGAGAAACATACTCGTGACTCACGCGTTCATAATGAACGCCGAGACATCCGTAAGCGACAGGACAGCAGAGATTGGTTTTGCGTCAGCTGTGTCCGCTGATGTGTTCGAGGGTTTTGACTACGTTGCCCTGGGGCATATACACAAGCCGCAGGATATAGCGGGAAACATAAGGTACAGCGGAACGCCGATGCCTTACTCATTCGGCAGAGAGGAAACTCAGGAGAAGTCGGTCACTATTATCGACACAGCTGACATGAGCAGGCGGATTGTACCGCTGAAGCTGCTTCACGAGAGAAACACTCTGAAGGGAACTCTTGATGAAATAATGAAGGCCGATGTGCCTGACGAAGTGAAAAACGGCTACGTACGCGTTGAACTGACAGACAAGTTTCTGGGAACAGAGACGATGATGGCGCTGCGCGGCGTCTATCCGAACATTCTAGAGGGACGCGGCCTAACTTATGATGAAGGCGGCGCAAAGGCAACAATAACGGCTGAAGACCTGAAGCGCGCGGGCAGCGATCCAGCGTCAATTTTCAGGAGCTTCTGCATGGATGTTATAGGAACTGAACCCGACGATGAACAGATGAAACTGTTCATGGAAGCCTATGAGGAAGAGGAGGAGGAACTGCAATGAGGCCTTTGACACTTGACTTTCAGGCTTTCGGGCCTTACGCGGGAAGAGAACACATAGATTTCGCGGAGCTGTCATCCAAGGGTCTGCTGCTGATCTGCGGCGACACGGGAAGCGGCAAGACCATGATTCTCGACGCCATGACGCTGGCCCTGTACGGAAAAGCCAGCGGCGGTCTGAGAAATGACTTCGCGTCCATGAGATGCAATAGGTGCAGACCTGAAGACGATACGTTTATCGAGTTCGTATTTGAGGCAGGCGGGAACATCTACAAGTTCGAGCGCCGTCTCGAAAAAAAGAGAGTTAATCTGTCCGAAAAGCAGCAGATCAGCCGGATGGATGAAGACGGGCGGTTCATGCCGATAAGGGAGAAGCTCAACAAGAGCGATATGCCGCGAATAGCCGAACAGCTCATAGGTCTTAACTACGACCAGTTCACCCAGGTCATAATTCTGCCTCAGGGTAAGTTCGAGAAGTTTTTGGAATCGGATTCAGGCCAGAAGGGAGAAATCCTTACTGAAATATTCGGAGCAGGAAGATGGGAGGAGGCCGCCCGCAGATACCATGACAAGGTGAAAGCCGAATGCGACGAGCTGAATTCGCTGAAGGAGCGAGTCAGCAGCATTCTCGGAAGCGAGGACTGCGAGAATCTGGACGGACTCAGTCTGAAGATAAAGGGGACCGAGGATAAGCTGAAAGAGCTGGAAGCAGCCTATGCGGAGAATGATTACGATAAAAGACGAGGCAGACTTCTCGCGGACAAGGAGGCTGCAGGAAAACTTGAGGTGCTGAGAACAACGCTCAGCAGGCGGCAGAACGCCTTTAAGGAAGCCGAAAAGGAGCTTGAGCGGCGCTCAGATAAGCTTGAGAAGGCTGAAAACAGCCTCAGAGAGCACAAAAGCAGAGAAGAGGACAAGGAGACACTGAACAGGGAAAAAGCCGCTCTCGAAGCGAAAACAGATATTTACGCAAACATCGAGAAGGTCAAGGAAGCCTTTGATATCGCTGATAAAGCCTGGCGCAAGGCCTGCGCAGAAGCGGATGAAGCTGAGAAAGGGCTGGAGGGTGCTGTTAAGAAAGAAAACAAGGCCCTAGCGGCATATGATAGAGCGGACAGAGAGCATAAGGACGTTCTTGGTGCCTTTGCGAGAGGAGCGGCCGGAAGGCTCGCGGCCGATCTTAAGGACGGAGAGGAATGTCCTGTCTGCGGCAGCACTCATCACCCGAAGCCTGCCGAGGCGGGAGCAGATGACGTAAGCAGCGCGCAGGTTGACGAGAAGTAAGAAATACTTCAGAAAAAACGTGAAGAGTGGGAAAAGGCCAGAAAGAACACTGAGAAGGTCCGCGAGGATGTGAACACAGCGTTCGAAGGCAGGTCAGAGGCTGAAAAAACAAGAAACGGGGCTGAGAAGGCGCTCGCCGACAGCAAGGCTGGTATGATTGAAGGCATAGACAGTCTGGCGGCGCTTAAGAACAGAATCAAAAAGATAGATGATGAAATCAGCGCTTTCGATAAAAAGCTAGCGGAGCTGACTGAAGCAGCGGAGAAGAGCAGGATCAGTCTGGCTGAAGCGCGAACGGCGCGTGAGAAGGCCTCTGAGGAGTCCGCTTCGGCTGAAGAGGAGCTTGAGAGCGCCCGCAGAATGCTTATCGAAGAAACCGGAAGGGAAGAGGAACCGGATGCTGGTGAGATAGAGAAGAGACTTAAGGAAATCGACAGAGCAGTCGCGGAATATCAGCGTGAGAAGGGAAGCCTTCAGGCAGATGCTGAAAGGCTGAAGAAGATGCACGAAGAACTTACCGGAGACTGGAATAAGTTCAGTTCACAGATATCAGAAGCAGAGGACGCCCTTGCCTTTGCCCTGCAGCTAAGGGGTGACAGAGGCGTAGGCCTGAAGAGATACGTCCTCGGAGTAATGTTCGATCAGGTTGTCTACGCTGCCAACGAGATGCTTGCCAAGGTACATGGAGGGCGATACTGCCTGGTGCGCACGGAAGAAGCAACGGGCGGGTCCAGAAAGAGAGGTCTTGATCTGGCCGTAATGGACAGCTTCAGCGATTCAGACGCCCTCAGACCTGCGGGATCCCTTTCAGGAGGTGAGAAGTTCCTAGTATCGCTCGCGTTGTCCATTGGAATGTCAACCATAGCAAGGACGGACGGAATAAACATCGACGCCATGTTCATAGATGAGGGTTTCGGTTCCCTTGATGAGAGTTCCATAGGCGACGCCCTGGAGGTTCTTGAGAGCATAAGGGGAGGTTCGGACAGCTTCATAGGCATAATATCCCACGTCCAGATACTTCGGGACAGCATACCTTCCAAACTGATGGTGCACAAGGGACGACGAACCAGCACAATAGAATATACAATGGGATAAAACAACAAGCCACACATGCACCAAATAATGTGTGGCTTAATAATTATATATACAAATTGTTGTGGTGTTGTGCTATACTATATTCTGTATAAGAATGGAATCGAGGAGACAATTATGACGTATTTACAGGCAGTTATACTCGGTATAGTACAGGGACTGGCGGAGTTTCTTCCCATAAGCAGCAGCGGGCACCTGGCCCTTCTGCAGTACTTTTTTGGCGTTGAATCCGACAGCGTCCTTCTGTTTACGGTCATGATGCACGTCGGTACGCTCGTATCGGTATTCATCATCTACCGCAAGGACATATGGGCTCTGATCCTGGAGCTGATAGCGACGATAAAGGATCTTTGCACCGGCAAGGGCCTGAGAATCAACTCAAGCCCGATGAGGCGCATGGGTTTCATGATAATAGTGGCGTCCATACCTACGGCCATAATAGGACTTCTCTTCGAGGATTTCTTCGAGAGTCTTTACGCTTCGATAGTTTCAATAGCGATCGGGCTTATATTCACCGGCTGCATTCTTCTCGTCGCTGAGAGAATGGGCAAGAGCGACAAGGGCCCTATGGAGATGAAGTGGAGACACGCCATATTCATCGGCATCATGCAGGGCATAGCCATATGCCCTGGAGTTTCCAGATCGGGCTCCACGCTGTTCGGAGGACTAATCGCCGGACTGAAGAGAGAATTCGCCGTTGAGTTCGCGTTCCTCATTTCAATCCCTTCAATTCTGGGATCTGTAATTCTTGAGGCGCCGGACGCCTTTGCGGAAGGCGCTGACGCGGCGATGATCGGACCGATAATCGTCGGCGTGATCCTGGCGGCAATCTCGGGAATAGTCGCCATAAAGGCGATGATCAAAGTTGTTACAAGCAAGAGACTTGTCGGTTTTTCAATTTACGTATGGCTCGTCGCGGCGGCCGTACTGGGATATTCACTTATAGCTCTGTAGGATAAGAGGTAATAATGGCAGAAAAGAAAAGGGGCCCGGGGAGACCTCCGGGAAGCAAAAACAAAAAAACAAGCAGCGCTTCAAAGAAGAGAGCAGAGGCATCTCCTGAAGTGCAGAAAGCAGTCCAGAAGATGGAGATGAGGCTGGAGGCAAAGGCTCAGCTCAAGGATGAGATTCTGGGAATAATAGTCGTAGCCCTCGGCGTGTTCCTGATAGTGGCTCTCCAGACGCACGCTGCCGGAACATTTGGTGAAGGCATCAGCAAGGCGCTTAAGGGAGTCTTCGGATTCGTGGCGTTCTTCCTGCCTTACTATTTCATTGTCTACGGAGTGCTGCTGTTCCTGAAGAAAACAATCCACATAGGTATAAAATCCATTATTTATCTCGTGGTCATATATCTGGCCATAGATCTTGTCAACGCGGCCAGATTCATGGACGACATCGCGGCAGGCGGTTCATGGGGAGGATTCTCCAAGTGCTTCAATGACGGAGTCGCCTTAAACGGAGGCGGCGTATTCGGCATGGGAGTCGGCGGACTGATAACGCACTTCATGGGAGTCGCGGGACTCTACATTGTCGCTTTTGTAATAATATTCGTGTTCCTGCTGCTGCTCATAAACACGCCGGTAGCCAGATTCTTTGAGGGCTTCAAGGTGCGCAGAACGCGTCACCTGCTCGAGAAGGAGGAGAGGGCCAAAGAGCGTGAGCGCCAGAGGGCAGAGGAAAAGGACGCTCTGGAGATGAGCGCGGGCAAGCCTATGACTTCAGGAATGACAGCGGGTAAGAAGAAGATCATGGGATACATGGCCGAGGATCCGTCCGGCAAGCCGGAGGTGAAGCGCGGTCCGGGAGCAAGACCAAAGAAGAGTCAGCCTGGTCCTGAGATCATCGGTGCGGGAAGCCCTGACGCTGCGCCTAAGGAAGTACCGGAACCTGTTCAGAAGATGACCAAGTCGGAAGCGGCTAACAGCAGACTCGACAGCGCGGACTTCCTTCCTTCAGAGAATTACGCTGATTACGAATTTCCTTCGATAGATCTGCTGAAGAAGCCGTCAAAATCCAAGGCGCTGGCAAGCGAGAGCGAGCTCAGATACAAGGCGCAGCTTCTGGAGGACACACTCGAGAGCTTCGGAATAGCCACGACTGTTACAAACGTCGTTCAGGGACCTACTGTTACAAGATATGAGGTTCATCCTGAAAGCGGCGTCAAGGTTTCGAGAATAAAGAATCTTAACGATGATATCGCTCTCAACATGAAGGCCAAGAGCATCAGAATCGAGGCTCCGATTCCGGGCAAGGACGCCGTTGGAATCGAGATTGAGAACGCTAAATCCAACATCGTAACGATACGTGAAATAATAGAGTCGGATGAATTCCAGAAATCAGACTCGAAGATAACCTTCGCTGTAGGAAAGGACATCGGAGGCAAAGCCATAGTAGCCGATCTGGCAAAGATGCCGCATCTGCTCATTGCGGGAGCTACCGGTTCAGGTAAGTCCGTATGCATAAACAGCATAATTGCGAGTATTCTCTACAAGGCGCGCCCTGATGAGGTCAAGATGGTTCTTATCGACCCTAAGATGGTCGAACTGTCAAACTACAACGGAATACCGCATCTTCTCATCCCGGTAGTAACGGATGCCGCAAAGGCAGCAGCAGCCCTCAACTGGGCCGTCGCTGAGATGGATGAGCGTTACAAGAGATTCGCTGAGAACGGAGTCAGGGACTTCAAGGGGTTCAACAGGCTCAAGGCGAAGCAGAAGAATTCTGTAAGAAACGGCGAAGTGGACGGTCCTATGCCGCAGGTCGTCATAATAATCGACGAGCTTGCCGACCTGATGATGGTATCATCCTCACAGGTTGAGGAGTCCATATGCAGGCTGGCCCAGAAGGCGAGAGCAGCCGGAATGCACCTCGTTGTCGCTACTCAGAGGCCATCCGTAAACGTTATCACGGGTCTGATCAAGGCGAACATACCTTCACGTATTGCCTTTGCTGTAACTTCACAGGTTGACTCCAGAACAATACTCGACGGAGTAGGAGCCGAGAAACTCGTAGGAAACGGCGACATGCTGTTCGCGCCGATTGGAAGCACCAAACCGACGAGAATACAGGGCAACTTCATTTCCGATGAAGAGGTGAAGAAACTGATACAGTACACTCAGCAGCAGGGCGAGGTGGATGAAGCCGCCGAGGCCGATGTTCTGGATACAATCGAAAGAGCCAACACACCGGACGCAGAAAAAGGCAACAGGGACTTTGAAGACGAGCTTCTGCCTGACGCCATCGAGCTTGTAGTGGATCAGGGCAGCGCGTCCGTATCAATGCTGCAGAGAAGATTCAGAATAGGATACAACAGGGCCGCACGCATCATAGACATGATGGAGGACAGACAGGTCGTCGGACCTGCTGACGGAAGCAGACCGCGTCAGGTCCTCATCTCAAAGGCGGACCTTGAGAACATGAAAGAATGAAATACAGCAAGTTATACATAGAAACACTTGGATGCCCTAAGAATTTCAACGATTCCGAGGGCATCGGAGGCATATGGGAAGAAGCGGGGGGCACGGTAGTATCAAGTCCCGATGAGGCCGATGTTGTACTTGTAAACACATGCGGCTTTATCAATGACGCTAAAGTCGAGTCCATCGACGCGATTTTTGACATGACCAGACTGCCCTCAAAGCCGAAACTCGTCGTAAGCGGCTGCCTGACTCAGCGTTACGGGCCGCAGCTTGCCGAAGAGATCCCGGAGATTGACTACATACTTGGGGTTAACGACTACGAGAAACTTCCGGACATATTCGAGAGCGGGCAGAAGATGTACAGAAGCGACGCTCCCGACTGCTTCAACGAGTTCAGCAGCAGAAAACTTCCTGACACTCACTATTCAGCCACATTGCGCATCGCTGAGGGATGCAGCAACTGCTGCGCGTACTGCGTCATTCCGCAGATCAGAGGACCGTACAGAAGCAGACCTCAGGAGAACATACTCGAAGAGGCTGCATACCTCGCAAAGGCAGGAGTGCGTGAGCTGATTCTGATCGCTCAGGATCTGACGGAGTACGGCAGAGACCTTTACGGCCGTCTTTGCCTGCCGGAGCTGCTGAGAAAGCTCTGCCGCATAGGAGGGGACGATCCGGATGCCGGATTCCGCTGGATAAGGCTAATGTACTGCTATGAGGATAAAATCACCGACGAGCTGATCGAGGTCATGGCATCGGAGGATAAGATCTGCAAGTACATTGATATTCCGCTCCAGCATGTTTCAGATAATGTGCTCAAGGCCATGAGACGCAGGTCGACCTCGCAGTCCATCAGGTCGACCATTAACAGACTGCGCGAGGCCATCCCGGACATCCATATAAGAACAACGTTCATAACAGGATTCCCGGGCGAGAGCGAGGAGGACTTTGAGGAGCTCGCTGATTTTGCGGAAGATACCGGCTTCGAAAGGCTCGGCGTATTCGCCTACTCGCAGGAGGAGGGAACTGCCGCCGGCGATATGGAGAATCAGATAGACGAAGAGGTGAAAAAAGCCAGGGCCGACAGCATAATGCGGCTGCAGCTGGATATTTCGAGAGAACACAACGAAGAGAAGATCGGACGCGTTCTGGACGTGCTTGTTGAGAGCGTGGACGATGTCACAGATGAATTTGTGACATACATAGGCAGGAGCGAATACGACGCGCCGGAGATTGACGGAACCGTTATATTCAGAGCGCCTGCCGGAGATGAGAGACTGGAGCCCGGAATGTTCGTTTCCGTGCTCATAGAGGATGCTTTTGATTATGACCTTGCGGGAACTGCAGTAAGGGAGAAAGGTTAGGACAATGGAAAACAAGGACTTCAAGTACAAAAATCTGCCGAATCAGCTGACCATAGGCAGGATTTTCGCTATTCCGCTATTCATAGTACTGCTCATGATGGGCTTCAGAGTAGCGGCTACCATAGTGTTCCTGCTGGCGGCGTTTACCGACATGCTGGACGGAAAGATAGCGCGCAGATACAATCTCGTGACTAATTTCGGCAAACTCATGGATCCGCTGGCTGACAAGCTGCTGACCATGTCTGCGTTTATCTGCCTCGTCGGTTTGGACGACATACCGGCGTGGATGGTAATAGTAATTCTCGGACGTGAGTTCATAATCACCGGAATGAGGCAGGTTGCCGCGGCTGAAGGCATCGTAATCGCGGCAGGCTGGTCAGGAAAGATCAAGACAGTATGCCAGATGGTGGCGATTCCGCTCATCATGCTGAACAACTGGCCTTGCAGTCTGCTTCCGTTCCCGCTTCCGCTTGATCAGATAGCCCTGTGGGCTGCTCTGGTAATGACGATATGGTCAGGCGCCGAGTACATCATCAAGAACAAACAGGTATTTTCAATGAAGAACAAGAGCTGAGGCCGGACTGCCTTTGCATTGAGAGGTTTATTAGCATATGAAAGCTGCAATACTCACCGTCGGGACTGAGATTCTCTTCGGTGAGATAACGAATACGAATACTGTCTTTCTGTCACGCCGCCTGAACGATATTGGCATCGACGTAATGTATCATTACACAGTCGGCGACAACCCTGTAAGACTTGCCGAGATGATTGAGACATCGCTCAAGGACTGCGATATCGTCCTTACCACAGGCGGGCTTGGGCCTACGCAGGATGACATGACAAAGGAGATCGCCTGTCAGGTTATGGGCGATCATCTTGTTATGCACGACGACATTCTGGATTTCATCAGGAACAGACTGCTGGCCTACAAGGCCGAGATGTCTGAAAACAACATAAAACAGGCGCTTCTGCCTTCAAGATGCCGTGTGTTCTTCAACGACGCAGGCACTGCTCCGGGATTCGCTCTGGACAGGGAGAATGAGGGCAAAAGGCAGTGGATCGCCTGCATGCCGGGACCGCCTAAGGAGATGACGAGAATGTTCGAGCGTTCCGTCATTCCGTGGCTCGAGGAGCTGACTGAGGGAAGTCTTGTATATAAGGAGATAAGGACATTCGGAATAGGGGAGTCTGACCTTGAGACGGCGCTTCTGCCTCTTATTGACGGTCAGACGGACCCAACGCTGGCTACATACGCGAAGAACGGCGAGTGCTCAGTACGTGTGGCGTCAAAGCGTTCAACGCGGGAGGAGGCCGAGGCAGCGGTTGATGAAATGATCCGCGAAGTCGAAAAATACGTTGGAAAGTACATTTACAGCACCGAAGGAGATGAATATCCGGTAGTTGTCGGTAATATGCTTATGTCAAGGGGATTGACCATATCAGCAGCCGAATCCTGCACAGGAGGGATGTTCGGCGCCGCGCTGACGGACATTCCGGGGATTTCGTCCGTATTTGACAGAAGCCTTGTAACATACAGCAACCAGGCTAAAATGGACGAACTCGGCGTGAAGGCCGAAACTCTTGAGAAGCACGGAGCTGTCAGCGAAGAGGTTGCCCTTGAGATGGCCGACGGCGTCAGAAAGAAATCCGGTACTGACATAGGCATTTCAGTAACCGGAATAGCGGGTCCGGACGGCGATACTGAGGATAAGCATGTCGGGCTTGTTTACATAGGTCTTTCCCTGGGCGAAAAATGCGGAGGAAAGACAATCTGCAGGAAGATCGACCGCAGAATCAGAGAGAGACAGCGCAACAGAAGACATGCTGTACTGAGCATGTTCGACATGATCTACAGGAATATATAGCTTATATTCCTTTACATACAGATAATGCTTGACAAATCCTGGAGGGCGCGGTTAAAATACAATAAATGGAAGTATTGTAAGTATTATACATTAACGATTTGTTAGAACAAATGTTCAATATTGTATTGACAATGCTTTCATATAAGGGTATTATAACTAAAGAACAAACGTTCACGGATTAATGGAGGTAATCATGGCAGGTAAAAACGACAGTATGTACAATGCAGGCTTCGCAAGCAGCGAAGAGCGCGAGAAGGCCCTGGCGGGAGCCATGGCGCAGATAGAGAAGCAGTTCGGCAAGGGTGCGGTCATGAAACTTGGCGACGATAACGCCAGGCTGAACATAGAAGCTATTTCAACAGGTTCAATGAGCCTTGACCTGGCTACGGGCATAGGCGGAGTGCCGCGCGGACGTATAGTTGAGATATACGGGCCTGAATCATCAGGAAAGACGACGCTGACGCTTCACATCATCGCGGAAGCTCAGAAGAATGGCGGCAAGGCCGCGTTCATAGACGCCGAACACGCCCTTGATCCTGAGTACGCGCGCAATCTGGGCGTAGATGTGGATGAACTCCTCGTTGCGCAGCCTGATTACGGCGAACAGGCACTGGAGATTGCTGAGACGCTCGTAAGGAGCGGAGCTCTCGACGTAGTGGTTGTGGACTCGGTTGCGGCGCTCGTACCGAAGCATGAGATTGACGGCGCCATGGGCGACGCTGCGGTAGGTCTTCAGGCTAGACTAATGTCCCAGGCTCTCAGAAAGCTGGCGGGTGTCATAAACAAGACGAACACCACGATAATCTTCATCAATCAGCTGCGTGAGAAGATCGGCATCATGTTCGGCAACCCTGAGACAACTACAGGCGGACGCGCTCTCAAGTTCTTCTCAACAATGAGAATAGATGTCAGAAGGATAGATTCGATTAAGGCGGGAGATCAGGTGCTCGGCAATAGAACAAGAGCCAAGATCGTCAAGAACAAGGTGGCTCCTCCGTTCAAGCAGGCTGAGTTCGACATCATGTACGGTACAGGTATCTCCAAGTCCGGCGACATCCTCGACTGCGCCGTTGACGCGGGTCTCCTTGAGAAGGCAGGATCATGGTACAGCTACAAGGGCGACAGGATCGGACAGGGCAGAGAGAACGTCAAGGCTTATCTTGAGACTAACCCTCAGGTCATGGACGAGCTGCAGGGACAGCTTCTGGACATGCTCACAGCGTCCCGCAGAAGGGATGATGAGGCGGCAGATGAACTGGCGGGGCCGGACGGACTGCTCGTTGACGAAGATGGTGTGATCATCGACTGATCAGCGTGAGAATAAGCTGAAATCAAGCACCGGACATATGCCCGGTGCTTTTAAAATACCTTGGAAATATTGAAAAAAAGTGCTTTACAAAGCATTTTACCTGTTGTATAGTAACGGAGTATGAGCCGCTCGAACAGGGCTATTTAAATGTGCGCCGATAAAGGCGGACTGCCCCGGTAGGCGAGACTGGTTAGAGGAGGAAATATTTAATGTACGCAATCATTGAAACAGGCGGAAAACAGTACAAAGTACAGAACGGCGATCAGGTTAAAGTTGAAAAGCTGAGTGCAGAAGCCGGAAACACTGTAGTATTTGACAAGGTCCTCGCTTGCGGAGAAGGATCCGACATCAAGGTTGGAACTCCTTATCTCGAAGGGCTTACTGTTGAAGGAGAAGTTGTTGAATCAGGTAAGGGTGACAAGGTAATCATCTTCAAGTACAAGGCGAAGAAGGATTACAGAAAGAAGCAGGGTCACAGACAGCCGTACACACTGATTGAGATCACTTCAGTAGCCGGCGTAAAGGCTGAGCCAAAGAAGGAAGAGCCTGCTGAGGCACCTGTAGAGGAAGCCGCTGAGGCACCTGCAGAGGAAGCTGTAGAAGAAGTTGCTGAGGCTGCTGAGGAAAAGCCGATTGAGAAGATGCTCAAGGCTGAGCTCATCGAGTATGCTGAGAAGAACGGCATCGAGATCGACGCAAAGGCTACCAAGGCTGTTATCATCGAAGCCATCAAGGCTGCAAAGTAGAAAACTAGAGTTTATTTGATTATACAAGGAGGTATTCCATGGCAAGTAAAAAAGGAGTAGGAAGCTCGAAGAATGGTCGTGATTCCGAGTCGAAACGTCTGGGCGTCAAAACAGGTGATGGTCAGTTCGTAAGCGCCGGCAGCATCCTTGTCAGACAGAGAGGAACAAAGTTCCACCCTGGCAACAACGTTGGCAAAGGCGGAGACGATACATTATTTGCTAAGGTAGACGGAGCTGTTAAATTCGAAAGAATGGACAAGAAACGTAAGCAGGTAAGTGTATATCCTAAGGAAGCGTAAACTATTCGAGCCCCTAACCGCGTTAGGGGCTTTTTATTTCAGCGCTAAAACGCAAAAGGCGGCACGATGTTTGTAGACAGAGCAAAAATCATAATTAAATCAGGAAAAGGCGGAAACGGGGCGGTTACGTTCAGAAGAGAGCCATTCGTTCCTGAAGGCGGCCCGGACGGCGGAGACGGCGGCAAGGGCGGCGACGTGGTTTTCATGGCTGATGAAAACCTGAGGACCCTCATGGACTTCAGATACAAGAGAAAGTATGAAGCCGAGAACGGTCAGAACGGAATGAAGAAGAAGCGCTTCGGAAAGAACGGCGAAGACCTCATCATCAAGGTGCCCGTAGGTACGATGATAATCGACGAAGCCTCCGGAAAGATAATGAAGGACATGACCGAACATGGCCAGTCTTTTGTTGCGGCCAAAGGCGGCAGAGGCGGCAGAGGTAACGCCAGATTCGCGACTCCTACCCGTCAGGCGCCGAACTTTGCAGAGGCGGGTGGATTCGCCAAGGAGAGGCAGGTCATTCTCGAGATGAAGCTCATCGCCGATGTCGGACTTGTCGGATTCCCTAACGTAGGCAAGTCATCGCTGCTTTCCCTTGCGACAAGCGCGAAGCCAAAGATAGCAAACTATCACTTCACAACCATAGATCCGAACCTGGGCGTTGTGGAACTTTACGATTCGAGCTTCGTAATGGCCGATATCGCCGGCATTATCGAGGGCGCCCACGAGGGAGCGGGACTGGGACATTACTTCCTCAAGCATATTGAACGCACGAAGGTGCTCGTTCACATAGTCGATGTTTCAGGAAGCGAAGGAAGAGATCCTAAGGAGGATTTCGACAAGATCAATGATGAGCTGGCCCAGTACAGCGAAAGACTGACGAGAAAGCCGCAGATCGTAGCCGCTAATAAGGTTGATATTCTCGGGTGCTTTGACGAAGAGGATCTTGAGATCTGCGACGAGTACATTGAATTCAGGAATTACGCCGAGAGCAAGGGCTACAAGGTCCTGCCGATGTCGGCGGCCTCAGGGTTCGGCGTGAAGGAAGTAATTGAGGAAGCATACAGAATGCTTCTCGAAGTTGAGGCAAATCCGCCTGAGGACGAGGAAGAGCTCGAGTACTTCGATTTTGAAATCGACGACGCCGACGAGGATTACAGAAAGGTCTTCGCGGAGTACGACGGCACGAACTATGTCATCACGGGAAGACAGCTTGAGAAGATATTCAACTCGACCAACTTCAATGACGCCGGTTCGAGAAGATATCTCTTCAAATACATAGAGAACAGCGGAGTGTACGACGAACTCAGAGAGATGGGCCTTGAAGAGGGCGACACCATAAAGCTCTTTGACATGGAGTTCGAATACTATGACGAAGACTATGACTACGACATATGAACATCCTGACAGGGAAAAGTGCTTTCAGTATCTGAGAGACTACGGTACGCCGCCTCACGTTGTAGGCCACTGCGTAGCCGTGGCGGAGACAGCCTGCGAGATCGGGCGCGCGCTCAACGAAAAAGGCGGAACAAGGGCGCCGGCAATCGAGCATGTCGAATTCGAGACTTTTGACAGCGGCAGAGATTTTCCGGCCTACAGAACTGACAGGAGCACGCTTATCTGTACGGATGAGAACCAGATCGATTCCGGCGGGATGAGACAATACGACCTCGAACTGACACTGGCCGCGGGGCTTTTGCACGATATGGCCAGGGTTGAGGAAAGGCACTGGGACGCAGCAGCCGATTTCTGTCTTGAGCAGGGGCTGACTGAGGAAGCCAAGATCATCCGCGTACACATGCAGTACGAATTCATCCAGGACGCCATGCTGCTCACTGAAGCCGACCTTGTTTGTCTCGGTGACAGGCTTGTGCTCGAAGACAGGTACGTTGGGATCGACGAGCGCATGGATTACATTATCGCAAAGGCAGAACGCAGCGGCAACATGACTGCCAGACCGATTATACTCAGGAAAAAAGAAGAAACAAAAGTACTTTTAAGACAGATAGAAGAACGCATCGGCATGAGCCTCGACGAGCTCATGGGCGCATAACATGATCGACAGGGAACTTGACAGTATTCTCAAATGCGTGGAAAAACCCGCGCGCTATATTGGAGGAGAGGTCAACATTGTGAGGAAGAATCCTGACAGTGTCGATGTTAGAATGGGATTTGCCTTCCCGGACACCTATGAAATAGGGATGTCCTACATGGGAATGCAGATCCTTTATAATATCCTGAACAAAAACGAGAGGATATACTGCGAGAGGCTGTTCGCGCCTGCCGATGACATGGAAGCCATCATGAGAGAAAAAGGCAGAAAGCTCTTTACTCTCGAGACTTTCACGCCTGCCGACGAGCTGGATATTATCGGCTTTACTCTTCAGTACGAGATGGCGTTCACCAACGTTCTCAACATGCTGGATCTTTCGGGGCTCCCGATAAGACGTGAAGAACGCGCAAAGGAAGCAGAAAAGGGCTGCCATATGCCTGTCATAATAGCAGGCGGTCCGTGCGCATTCAATCCGGAACCTCTGGCTGATTTCGTCGACGTATTTCTCATAGGTGACGGCGAGGAACTGCTGGAGAAGGTCTGCGAGGCCTTTGCGGACGCAAAGGAGGCAGCCGGCGCGAACATGTCAGATGTACGCGGCGTTTTTCTTCGCACCATAGCGGGACTCGACGGAGTGTACATACCTGAGTTCTACGAGGTCGAATACTATGACGCCGGTGAGGCGGGGGAGCGGGGCACTATCAAAAGCGTAAACAGAACCGCTGATTTCGTGCCTGAAAAGGTGACCAGGGCAGTCGTAAAGGATATCGACAGAACAGCTTTCCCGACGAACAACATAGTTCCTTTCATAGATACAGTTCACGACAGGTCTGTCGTTGAGACGTTCAGGGGCTGTACGAGAGGCTGCAGGTTCTGCCAGGCGGGCATGATCTACAGGCCTGTCAGGGAGAGAAGACCCGAAACGATAAAGGGCCTCGCCATGAAGCAGCTGGCGAATACAGGTCATGAAGAACTGTCCCTGCTCTCGCTTTCCACGAGCGATTACTCTGAATTTGAAGATCTCGCGACTGAGCTGATGGGCCTTTGCAAAGCCCAAAACGTTGCTCTTTCGCTTCCTTCACTGCGTCTTGATTCCTTCTCTTTCAAGGTTCTCGACGAGATACAGGGTTACCGCAAGTCCGGACTCACATTCGCGCCGGAAGCCGGTACGCAGAGGCTGAGAGACGTTATTAACAAGAACATTACGGAAGATGATATATACGGCGCTGTCCGTCAGGCGGTTGAGCTCGGATGGGAGCACATAAAGCTTTACTTCATGATAGGACTTCCGGGAGAGACCCTGGAGGATCTGGACGGAATAGCTGAAATCGCCAGAAAGATAATGGACATCAATTATGAGATCCGCGGCAGAAAGGGAGGCAGATTCAGGGTTACAGTCAGTGTTTCCAACTTTGTGCCTAAGGCTCACACGCCGTTCCAGTGGGAGGCTCAGGACAGACCTGAGGACTTCGTCGAGAAGCACAACTACCTGTCCTCCAGACTTCACATCAAGGGAGTTACCTTCAATTACCACGAAACAGTAACCAGCAATCTTGAGGCTGTCTTTGCCCGGGGTGACAGAAGGACCGGCAGAATCCTTGAGGAAGCCTGGAAGAGCGGATGCAGATTCGACGCCTGGACCGAGCATTTCAGACCTGAGCTGTGGGAGAAGGCTTTTGAAACCTGCGCCGCGGAGTTTGGATTCGCTGATGGACAGGCTCTGGAAGCGTTTTATAACTACAGAAAGCGCAGTGAGGAAGAGATTCTTCCGTGGGACATTGTAAATTCCTTCATCGACAGACAGTACCTGCTCGATGAGATGCACAGGGCGGAGAAGGCTGAGACAACGCCTGACTGCAGGCTGGGCTGCAATCTTTGCGGCGTTAACAAATACACTGAATGCTTTGTAAATGCAAAGGCAGGATGCAGAGGATGAAATATGTGATCCGTTTTCAGAAGACAGGTGTGATCTGTTACACATCGCACCTCGACATAATGAAGGTCTTCAAGCGCTCATTCAAGAGGGCCGGGATTAAGCTCGCATATTCGCAGGGATTCAATCCTCATCCGAAGATGGGTTTCGCGCAGCCTCTTTCTCTCGGATATGAGAGCCTGGACGAGTACATTGAGTTTGAAACAGCCGAAAACGACACGTTCTCCGCTGATGAGATACTCGAGAAGATGAGAGCTCTGATGCCGGAAGGTCTAGACCTGCTTTCAATCAGTGAGGCGACCCACAGCAAGACTCTGGCAGCGAACACAGTAGCTGCTGAGTACACGATTGAGATACCGCTGGGAGCCGCGGGGAATAGAGAGCCTGTTTCAACGGATCCGAGAATGCTGTGGCAGAGCTACATGGGACAGGACGAAATAATGACTCTCAAGAAGCAGAAGAAGAAAAAAGAGCCTGTTCTAGTGAACATAAGACCGAAAATCCGCGAGATGGTGTTTTTCCCGTCGGAAGATGAACTCCGAATCGACGCGGTCCTTGATTCCGGAAGTGATTCCAACCTCAGTCCGGAGCTTGTAATCACCACGATTCTGGAGCGGTTTGGTCTGGACATACCGCGCAGCGAGATAAAGGTGACCAGAAATAAAATACATTTTAAGGAACACTTGACATAAAATTCCAATCATGCAATAATCGGTGCAGGGTTGGAATTTTTATTAGGGGCTGAAAGGGTACTGGTGATTGGAGATGAAGGGCTTATTTGATTTTTTGAAAGAGAATAAAACAGTTCGTGAATTCCTGGATGAGTATGGTCCTCAGGTGAGAAAGATGGCTGTAATATGCCTTGCAGGACTTGTGCTCTTCGCGGGTTTTTCGCTTTTTAAGAGTGGGAGTGACAGCGCCCGGCAGGATAGAAGCGCAGCAGGGACAGGTGAAGAAACCGCTGACGCCTATGCAGGGGAGAATGCTCTTTCTGACGGCATGATTTTCGTCGACATAGGAGGCGCTGTCAAAAATCCGATGCTGGCGGAGCTTCCCGACGGGAGCAGAGTAGACGACGCCATTCAGGCCGCAGGAGGGCTGAAACAGGAGGCGGACATGTCGAACATAAACAGGGCAGAGTTTCTGATAGACGGACAGAAGGTATTCATACCGTCTCTGGCACTCGATGAGGACGGAAATGTCATTTCCGATGCGCAGGCCGGCACGACAGGTTCGTCCGGAATTGATTCGACCGGCAAGGTAAACATCAATACGGCCGACTCGTCGCAGCTTCAGACATTAAACGGCGTCGGTCCTGCGACAGCTCAGAAGATAATCGACTACAGACAGTCCAATGGGACTTTTTCAAACATAGAGGACATCAAGAATGTCTCAGGCATTGGAGACAAGACCTTTGAAAAGCTCAGGGATTACATAACCATATGAGGCTGCCTTTGCATGAGAAACTTGACGCGAAGAATCAGAAAAATGTAGAATGTCCTCGGAAAATGAAGCATTTCTTGAGGAGGAATCAGATGATAATCAAAGACATCAAAATCCTTGACGAGGACTTTAAGGTCAGAGAACACATGAACGTTCTGGTTGAGGACGGAAAGTTTCAGTCCATTACGAAAGGCATGCCAGATCCTGAAGGACGCGAGGTCATAGACGGAAGCGGCAAGTTCATGATGCCCGCATTTTACAACACTCACTGTCACGTGCCTATGACGCTGCTCAGGGGTTACGGTGAGGGCCTTCCGCTGCAGAGATGGCTGCAGGAGAGGATATTTCCTTTTGAGGCCAGGTTCAGCCCGCAGTATAAGTACTGGGGTGCAAAGCTCGGCGCTCTGGAGCTCATGAAATCCGGCTGCGTGTCCATAACCGACATGTATTTCGATCTCGTTGATTACGGAAGAGCTCTCTTCGAGGCGGGAATGAAGGCAAACCTTTCAAACGGCATCGTAAGTTTTGACGATAGCGCGTCTTACTTCGAGGACAGATCATATCAGGACACAATCAATCTGATGCAGTGGATCAGGGACAATGAATCCGAAAACGACGGACGCATAAAGGCCGATGCTTCTGTACATTCGGAATATGCCAACAGGGAGAAAGCTCTTAGAGAAGTATTTGAATTCGCCGCGGATGAAGGGCTGATCGTACATGCTCATGTCTCAGAGACAAAGTCCGAGCACGAGGAATGCAAAAGCAGACATGGACTTAGTCCGACCGCGTATTTTGAAAAACTGGGAGCGTTCAGATCGCCGGTTATCGCGGCACACTGCGTATGGCTGGAGGAAGAGGATATAGACATCATGATTTCGAACGGCGCGTTCATGTCACACAATCCTTCTTCGAATCTGAAACTCGGAAGCGGAATTGCCCCTCTGAAGAAGTACTTCGACAGAGGCATGAACATAACAATAGGAACTGATGGAGCGTCTTCAAACAACAACCTGAACATGCTTGAAGAAGTTAATCTTGCCGCAATGCTCTGCAGGGGTCAGTCCATGGACGCCAACGCTATCTCGGCTGCCGATATCATCAAAGCGGCCACAAGAGGCGGAGCTCTGGCTCAGGGAAGGATCGACTGCGGACTTATCAAGGAGGGGTTCAGGGCTGATTTCATACTGTTCGACATGGACAGGGAACACCTGACGCCTGATTACGATACTCTCGCCAATGTGCTGTTCTCCGCCCAGAGCTCAGACATATGCATGACCGTTTGTGACGGCGAGATAATCTGCAAGGACGGGGAAGCGCTGTTCATAGACGAGGAGGAGACTATCGCAAAGGCAGAAGAAAGTTTCAAAAAAGTGCTTGAAAGCCTTTGATGATTGATATATAATACCGCTTGCGTGTTTAAGTGCAGCAATAAGGCTGCGCAGGCTGTAAATTAAGAAAGTGGGGTAATTTAATGGCTAATATTAAATCCGCAAAGAAAAGAATCCGTGTTATCGACAAGAAAACAGCAAGAAACAGAAGAGAAGGATGTCCTGAAGTCATTCGACGCTGCAATCGAGGCAGGCGATATGGAAAAGGCCAAGGCAGATCTGGCATTGGCTGAGAAGAAGCTTATGCAGGCTGCTGCAAAGGGAACTATCCACAAGAACGCCGCTTCAAGAAAGGTTTCAAGACTGACACAGAGATTCAACAAGGCTAACGCCTAATTCTCACCCGTCCCCACCGGCACATAAGTTAAATGTGCGATGCGAATTATCGTATCAGAGAAGCAGACCACTCCGGCTTGTCTCAGCGGAGTGGTTTTTGTTTTTTGTTATATGCTGTCGATATGTGTTATAATTACTCTGTATTATTATGTGAAGTTGAGGTTACTAAAATGAGCACACACATCAACGCTGCCGAGAGAGGCGACATAGCGGAATCGGTACTTCTTCCGGGAGACCCGCTGAGAGCGAAATTCATAGCCGAGAACTTTCTGGAGAACGCCAGATGTTATTCGGAAGTACGCAACATGCTCGGGTTCACGGGCACATACAAAGGAGTGCCTGTATCGGTGCAGGGAACAGGCATGGGCATGCCGTCCATGGGCATTTATTCTTATGAACTGATACACGAATACGGATGCAGGAACCTTATTCGAATCGGCACTGCCGGTTCATTCAGAGAGGAACTTGGCCTTGGCAGCATAGTTGTGGCTGTCGGCGCGTCCACGGACTCGAATTTCGCGCATACATATAAGCTGCCGGGCAGCTACACTCCTACGGCAAGCTATGAACTGCTGTGCAAGGTCAGGGATGCTTCTGAGGAAACAAGCATCGCTTTCACAGC
>CADAHK010000004.1 GCA_902787725.1 uncultured Eubacteriales bacterium
ATCGGAATCGGCGGAACATGGGCTGAATGGCATCCTGTAGTGCATGTGATGAGACACTACACTGACATGCCTATCTATCTTGAGAACGCAGCTGAACTGTGCGTTAGGACAGACAAGAACTTCCTGAACAAGAGGTCACTCGTTGTAACATCATCAGAGTCAGGCAACACCAAGGAAGTGGTTGAAGCTATAAAGATGTGCAAGGACATGGGAATTGAAACATCAGTCCTGACGAAGAACGCTGACTCTGAGTTGGGCAAGCTCTGTGACAATGTAGTTGACGGATGCACCGGAGACTGCGAACACTTCTACATCATGTGCTATCTCTTCGGACTGAGACTTCTCTACAACAGAGGCGAATTCCCAAGCTATGAAAAGTTCGCTGATCAGATGAAGAACCTCGGCAAAGATCTCGTTGCCGTAAGAGAGAAGTTTGAAGAACGCGGAGCGCAGATCGCAAGAGATTTCCACAAAGAGCCATACAATATCTTTGTTAGCTCCGGAACGCTCTGGGGCGAAACCTATCTCTTCTCCATGTGCATACTTGAAGAGATGCAGTGGGTCAGAACCAAGTCCGTTACATCGGCAGATTTCTTCCACGGTACGCTGGAGCTTATCGAAAAGGATGTTCCGGTATTCCTCTTCAAGGGTGAAGATGAGTACAGACCGCTTGATGAGAGAGTTGAGAGATTCTGCGAAAAGCTGACAGACAAACTGGTTGTCATCGATACAAAGGATTATGATCTTCCGGGAATTGACGATGAGTTCAGAGTAATATGCTCACCGATGATTCTTACGTCTCTTGTAACAGATAGGCTGGCTGTTCACTACGAACTCAATACGGGACATAGCCTCGAGTTCAGAAGATACTACAGACAGTTCGATTATTAATAGGATAACAAAGTTTTAAGAGGTAGGAATCATGTCAGAACCGATTGTAAAAATTCAGCATGTAGACAAATACTTCGGAGAAAATCATGTAATAAAAGATTTGAATCTGGAGATTGAGGAAGGAGAATTCCTTACCCTGCTCGGACCATCCGGCTGCGGTAAGACGACGATTCTCCGCATGGTCGCAGGCTTTGAAGACGCGACGAACGGAATAATAGAGGTTCAGGGAGAAAGAGTAGAAGACAAGGAAGCGTACGAGAGAGATGTAAACACTGTATTCCAGAGTTACGCGCTCTTCCCGCACATGACAGTATACGACAATATTGCCTACGGACTTGTAGTTAAAAAAGTTCCGAAGGATGAGATCAAGGAACGCGTTAAGGAAATGCTTGAACTTGTCCAGCTGATGGGATTCGAAGGCAGAAGGCCGGACGCCATGTCAGGCGGACAGAAGCAGAGAGTCGCCATCGCCAGAGCGCTTATAAACAATCCTAAGGTTCTGCTTCTTGATGAACCGCTGGGAGCTCTGGACCTTCAGCTTCGTAAGCAGATGCAAATCGAACTTAAGAGACTGCAGCAGAAGCTGAACATCACGTTCGTATATGTAACCCACGATCAGGAAGAAGCCATGACAATGAGCGACCGTATCGCTGTAATGAAGGATGGCATTATCGAACATCTTGCGACGCCGCGTGAAATCTACGCTAAACCGAGAACGAAATTTGTCGCAAGCTTCATTGGAGAATCCAATATTTTCTCCGGGCACGTAACTGAGATTGAAGACGGCATTGCCACGGTGGAGACCAAGTTCGGCAAAGGCAGGATGCCTGCTGAAGACTTCAAAGTGGGTGATGTTGCTCATCTGTGCATCAGGCCTGAGGTGCTGCAGTACAGCAAGGAACCGGTAGATGGTTTCAGCATCAGCGGACAGGTCAAGAACATGATCTTCGTCGGATCAGTGCACAGGACGCTGATCGGTATGGACGAAGAATATGATGCCAGAATCAACCGGGTTAAATATGATACGGCATATAACGAAGGAGACACTCTTTATCTCCATTGGGAGATGGAAGATGTAACAGGCATACACGGCCAGGAGGACGAAATCGATGCGTAGGATGAAGAACGCTCCGGCCGCGGCCACTGCCGGACCGGTATCCATCTGGATGATCATATTCGTCATGGCGCCGATGATATATGTCTTTGTTATCAGTTTCATGACAAGAGATCCGTATGGTGGAATAGAGGCGAAGTTTACTTTTGAAAACTATACAGAGATGCTTCAGCCTTTGTACCTGAAGGTAATACTGAAGTCATTCAAGCTTGCCTTCTACACCACGGTAATATGCCTGCTGGTGGGCTATCCGATGGCGTACTGGATCGCCAGCAAAAAACCGAGCACGGCTGCGAAAATGCTGATGCTCGTCATGATACCTTACTGGACAAGTTCACTGGTAAGGCTGTACAGCGCAAACCTTCTTGCGATGCCGAACGGTTTTCTGAACACGGCGCTGCTCAAGCTGCACATTATAAGCGAGCCGCTGAACCTTCTGTACAGCGACACAATGGTGCTGATGGGACTGCTCATAACGTGTCTGCCGTTTTCGGTGCTTCCTCTCTATTCTTCAATAGAGAAACTCGACAAGTCGCTGATAGAAGCTTCGAAGGATCTGGGAGCGAGACCGGTTCAGACCTTCTTCAAGGTAATCGTTCCTCAGACAATGCCGGGCATAGTAGGATGTATCATTCTGGTATTCATACCGGCGCTTGGAATGTACTATGTACCTGATGTAATGGGCGGAGGCAAGGTAATGCTCATCGGTACGCTGGTCAAGAATCAGTTCCTCGTCACAAAGAACTGGCCGTTCGGCGCGTCGATGGCGATTCTGCTCATATTGATTACTCTGGCTATACTTTGGATCTATACCAGATTCAATAAGCTTGAAGATCTGGAGGTGGTATGATGGAAGCAGTAAATCAGACCACAGGAACCAGACTCAGCAAGAGGCTGAGAAGACAGAGAGCGGGAAGAATATGGGGCAACATCTTCGCGATAGCTGTTTTCACATTCATCTATATTCCGATAGCGATGATGGTCCTGTTCTCATTCAACGATCAGAGGACCAACTATTACTGGAACGGATTCACCTTTGAGTGGTACAAGTACCTGTTTACTGAATCCGATCTGTGGGGCTATCTGGTAGTATCCCTGATCGTAGCGGTAGCGTCGGTAATACTGTCGCTGGCCGTCGGCGTTCTGGGAGCAATGGGCCTTATGAGATTTGAGTTCAAGCTGAAGAAACTCATAAGCAACTCATTGTACATACCGATCGTTATTCCGGAGGTAGTGCTCGGTATTTCACTTTTGATGCTGTTTGAAGTGGCGCACTTCCCGCTGGGATACTGGTCCATGATACTGGCGCATACCACGTTCTGTATTCCGTTCGTCGTAATAATAATGCGAGGACGAATGGCAGGCATGGACATGTCTGTCGAGGAGGCTTCGATGGACCTGGGCGCCAACAGGATAACCACGTTCTTCAAGATCACGCTGCCGATGCTGGTGCCGGGGATTCTGTCGAGCGCGTTCATGTCCTTTACACTTTCAATTGACGACGTTATCATAACTAACTTCGTTACAGGGCCTTACGCCACGACACTTCCGATCAAGATACTGTCCATGGTGAAGGTCGGACTCAAACCGGAAGTCAACGCGATGACTACAGTAATGGTAGTTGTCCTGATTCTGGGGATACTTGCCAACAGTGTTGTTCAGGCCATGCTCAAGAAGCGGGCTTCAGCAAATAAAAAGACATATTTTTAAGTACCGTTCGTTATAATCAATTGGAGTTCTGTTTTATTGAAGGAGGAAAAAATGAAGAATCTTAAGAGAATTGCCGCTCTTGCTCTCGCAGCAGTCATGGTATTCGCCTTTACTGCATGCGGCGGCTCAGGCGGTGGCTCAGGTGAAGACAACGGTGAAGTAAACATCTACATGTGGTCAGATTACATTTCACCTAAGGTAGTTGACAAGTTCACTGAAGAGACAGGTATCAAAGTCAACTTCTCTTACATGAGCACATCAGAAGAAGCCGTAGCTAAGATTACAAGCGGCGGCGGCGATGAATACGATCTGGTAATGCCGTGTGATGCCGACATGACCAGCTTGATCGAGGGCGGATATCTGGCAGAGATAAACCTTGATAACATTCCTAATTTCGAACATCTGGGTGACGCATACAAGAACAGAGAATTCGACCCTGAAAACAAGTACGCTATCCCTTATCTGATCAACTATGTATACGTAGTATACAATCCTGAGACTTGCCCGATTGAGATCACCAAGTATGATGATCTTCTCGCACCACAGCTCAAAGGACAGATCGCTTCAGTTACCGGACAGAGAAACCTGTTCCCGATCGCTCTTGTTTCACTGGGATATGACCCTAACAGCCAGGACGAGCAGGAACTGAAGGAAGCATATGAATGGCTTCAGAAGTACGTGCCTAACGTAGCGGGATTCGATTCCGACAGCGCTGAGACAATGCTGATCAACGGCGCGGCTTCAGTTGGATTCCTCTTTGACGGACAGGCTTCCAAGGCCTTCTCACAGATGGGAGACGACGCTCTCGTAGTTGCTGAGCTGACAGATCCTGTACAGCTCGGTGTTGACGAACTGGTAATCCCGGCAGGAGCAAAGAACAAGGAGAACGCTGAGGCATTCCTGAACTTCATCCTCGATCCGGAGAACATGGCAATGAATCTGACAGACATGATGGAGACTGACGGACAGCCTTACTCATGCCCTAACGATGACGCGGTAGCAATGATGCCGTCTGAGTACAAGGATGCGCCTGCAATCAACATTCCTAAGTCAGTAAAGGAAAATTACTTCCTGCAGCTGGATGTTGGCGACGCAGTCAAGATTTATGACAAGTACTGGACAATGCTCATGTCAGAAGAGCAGCAGTAGATCAAAACTGACTGACTAGAATTTCGGATGGATAATCGTTTAAGCAGAAAAACGAAAATATTTTACGGAGTCGCCGGTATCGGCGACTCCGCGTTGTATAGCCTGATGGGCACTTTTGCCCTGTTCTTTTTTACGACCGTAGCCGGAATCGACCCTGCTGTGGCGGGCACCATCGTCGCCATCGGAGCGATCTGGGACGTAGTGAGCGGGTCAGTCGTCGGCTATATTTCGGATAAGGCAAAAACGCGCATGGGACGGCGCAAACCGTTCATGCTGGCGGCGTCATTTCCGCTGGCTGTTTTCTGCAGCCTTATTTTCGTCACCTTCGACGCGCCTCAGGGCCTCAGGTACGCTTACTACATCTTCATGTTCATAGCCTTCTGGACAGGATACTCCATATTCTTCGTGCCATACACCGCATGGGGCGCGGAGCTGACGGACAGCTATGAAGAGAGGACGGAGCTCAGAGGAATCGTCTACATATTTTATTCTGTCGGAGCGGCCTTCGGGACTGTGCTCCCGACGATCATCGTCGACACCCTGATGCAGCATGGTCTTAGCGTGGAAACAGGGTGGACGAGCGTTGGAATATTTGTAGGCGTCATTTCCGCTGCGGCAATTTTCATAACCGGCTGGAAGGTTAATGATACGAATATTTCAGATGCAGAAGACATGGCGGATGTCATTCCGGACGACGCTGAGAACAGCAGTACCGGAAGCATTCACGCCATAGTTGACATCGTCCGAAACTACGGACAGGTATTAAAGTTCAAACCGGCCAGATTCATTGTTCTGACCAGTGTGTTTTATCTTACTTCAAATTCAATCATGATGGCGGACAGGATGTATTTTTACACCTACAACATGGGGCTGACCGCCAAGGAAATCAGCCTCATCATGCTGTTTCAGCAGATTGTATCCGTTCTGCTCGTCATTCCTCTAATAAGAATAAACAGAGTGCTGGACAAGAGGACCCTTTGCATAGGCGGCATCGGCATGTCTGTCGCCTGCATGACCATATACGGGTTTATCGGCATCTCCAGCATGCCGCACCTTCTGATTATCACCTTCGTGTACGGCATCGGAAGCATCTGCTACTGGCAGCTGATTCCATCCATGCTCTACGACGTATGTGACGCGGACAGACTGGAAAACGAAGCAGACCGGGCCGGTCTGATCATCTCGATGCAGGGACTCACAGAGTCGGTATTCGAGGCTGTCGGCTTTCAGATTCTGGGGATTCTGCTTCACATGACGGGCTTCCAGACAGACGCCGCGCAGCAGAGCTCCGAGACGATGCAGTGCATGCATGTATCTTTCACATTCTTACCGGCTTTATTCGCGCTGATAGCGCTTCTCATGATGGTAAAATATCCGATTACACGCGCGAAACACGCGGAAATCATCGATAAACTTAACAATAAAGAAGAATAACAGCTGCCGCGGATGTTATATAATAATACAAAGGCAATAACATCCTGATTGATAAACAGAGGTGGCAATATGAAAAAGATCGTAATAGCGGGAGCGGGCCAGATGGGTAAGGCCGCGGCAAGGCTGATGGATCCGAACAATGTTGAATTTCTTGGCTTCGCGGACAATGACTCGGATAAGTGGACCATGTCAGACGGCAGCATGCCCGAACCGGTAAGACTTTCTTCCGGAGAAATTCCTGTGTTTTCTGTTCAGACGGCCGTCGATCTCGGACCGGATGAATTCCTGATCAGCGCCCTGGACAAGGAGAGAGCGCGTGCCATAGAGGAGCAGCTTAAGCTCTGCAGATTCTACGGTGACGTAGTCAAGCTTCACGATATCTACGCTGATTTCGATATCAGAAGCAGATGTCTTCAGGAACTGGCGGGACGAGTGGCCGATGTTCCCGGCGCAGTCGCGGAGCTCGGCGTCTACAAGGGAGACACGGCGTGGCAGATAAACAATCTCTTCCCGGAAAGAACCTTTTATCTTTTTGATACATTCGAGGGCTTCGATGAAGCGGATGTCATGACAGAAAGAGCCTACGCGATGTCGCGGGCGGAAGCAGGAGACTTCGCGGACACTTCCGTGGCTGAAGTTCTGGAACGCATGCCTCACCCCGAAGTCTGTCAAATCAGAAAGGGGCATTTTCCTGAAACAGCTGCGGGGCTCGCCCACGTGGAGTTTGCCTTTGTAAGTTTAGATCCCGATCTTTATGATCCTGCGATGGCAGGGCTTGAATTCTTCTATCCGCGTCTCAACGAGGGCGGAATTCTAATAGTACACGATTACAACAATACGCAGTACCGGGGCGTTCACCAGGCTGTGAAGGAATATGAACAGAAGCTCGTCGCCGACGGCGAAAAGCCTCTGAAGCTGGTGCCTCTGGGAGACCTTCACGGAAGCTGCGTGATTATCAAATAGGAGGCCACTGCATGATTAAGATTGACTGGAATGAAATGTGGCGCAGTACGGAGGATTCCATTGAACGTTCCAACAATCTCGATTTCTGGAATGATTTCGCGCCGCGATTCGGCAGAAAAAACGCGGAGGCCGACCCGTATATCGAGTTGTTTTATGAATACATGGAGGCTGATCCAAAGGACACGCTCTTCGACATGGGATGCGGACCGGGTACGCTGGCAATTCCTTTCGCGAAAAAAGGACATGAGGTCTTTGCGGCAGACTTCTCGCCTGAGATGCTGAAGCAGCTTATGATCAGAGCGGAAGACGCCGGCGTCGCGGAGCGGATTCATCCGATAGAGCTGAACTGGAACGAGGACTGGAGCCTGCGGGATCTGCCGAAGTGCGACATAGCGTTTTCCTCCCGGTCGTTCATATCAAGAGACCTTACCAGCTCCCTCGAGAAGCTGGAGTCGGTCGCAAAACGCCGAGTATGCATCGGAGCGTGGGACCTGCCGGCCGCCGGATATGACAGGCATCTCGCAAAAGCAATCGGATACGAACGTCCGGGCATCGGCACGCACTACATGATAATGGGAGAGCTCATGGACAGGGATGTATTCCCTGAGATGAAGTACATATACACACCATTCAGACAAAACAAGTACCCAACACGCCAGGCCGCGGAGGAATCACTGCGAGGAGCTTTCAGCCACATGACGGCTGAGCAGGAAGAGAAATTCGTGCAGTATCTCGAAGAACATCTGACGCATCATCCCGAAAAGAGCATGTTTCAGGGGAAGGAACTGGATGGATACTGGCAGCTGGACCACAATGACAACAGCTCAATTGCTTTCATAAGCTGGAACAAAAGAAGCGTGTATGAATAAAGAATGTTGGCATGCCAACATTCTTTGTTGTATTATTATGTTACCATAACACGCGGAGGCAGTTGAAATGCAGTATCTGGAGAGCATAATAGACAGCGGTCTGCTGAATGAACTTAAAAAATCCGATTACATGGATGCCTTTGAACAGCTGAAGATCTCAGGGAGAAACTATAAGTCCGGAGAAACTGTTTTTTTTGAGGGCGACATTATCGATAAGTTCTGCATAGTTAAGAAGGGCAGTGTAAGAAGCGAAAAGACATATCTTAACGGGGAAGTCCACATAGTAGATCTGTTTGATGAGGGATCGGTGTTCGGTCTCGCTTTCGCGCTGTCAAAAAGCCGCATAACCGCCCTCGATTTCGTCAGCAATGAAGAGAGTGAAATCGTCTTTGTATCAATGCACTCAATCAGGAAGAGCAGATTTTCAAACGAGATGAATACAGCGCTCAACTACATGATGGCGGACAGCAACATCAAGATGGGCCACAAGATTGAAATCCTTGCGGAGAGAGGACTGCGCGAGAGAATGATGGTCTACCTGCACGTTCTGCGGACAAAGTCCGGATCAGATACAGTGACAATCAGGATGAGCAGGGAGCAGCTGGCACAGTATCTCTGCGTGAACAGGTCGGCTCTTTCAAATGAGCTCAGCAAGATGAAGAAAGACGGAATCATAGACTTCAAAGGCTCAAGATTTACGTTGTTGTAAAAACATTATTAAAAAAACAGTAAAATGTTGTTATGACAACATACAAACGCTCTGTAAAGAAGTATGATTTACATGCCTTAAGACGTAGAAACGTTTTGATTATTGACTTATGGACAGCAGCGGGGAAACCCGCTGTTGTTTTATTCTGATATATGTTGTTAAAACAACTTTTTTGGAAGCACAATTAATATATAATGAACTTCAGACAACAGGAGGAAAGATAAATGAAAGAAATCAAGACAGTCGACGCGGTTGGTCACGTTCTGTGCCACGACATTACTCAGATCATAAAGGATGTCAGCAAGGGACCCGTATTCAGGAAGGGACATGTCATTCGCGAGGAAGATATCCCGGTGCTTTTGAGTGTGGGAAAGGATCACATATATGTCTGGGAAAATGATGAGACCATGATGCATGAGAACGACGCAGCCGAGGTGCTGTGTGAAATATGCAAAGGCGAGAACATCAGCAGGGGAGAGGTCAAAGAAGGAAAGATCGAGCTCAGGGCCGAGTGCGACGGACTGTTTAAGATTGATGAGGAAAAGCTGGAGATGGTGAACTCATTCGGTCAGATGATGATCGCGACTCGCCACGGGAACTTTCCTGTGCACAAGGGCGACAAACTGGCCGGAACAAGAATCATCCCCCTTGTCATAGAAAAAGAAAAGATGGAAGCGGTCAGAGAAAAAGCCGGCAGCGAACCGATTCTGAACGTAATGCCGTTTCTTCCTAAGAAAGCCGGCATAGTAACAACAGGCAACGAAGTATTCCTGGGAAGAATTGAGGACACATTCACACCGGTCGTAGTAGACAAACTGAGTGAGTTCGGCGTTGAAATCATCGGCCATAAATACAGCGATGATGAGGCGGCGCACATCGAAGAAGCCGCCAGGGAGCTGATTGAAGCAGGCGCTGACATGATCGTCTGCACGGGCGGCATGAGTGTCGATCCTGATGACAAGACACCGCTGGCAATCAGAAACGTGTGCGGAGGCGTCGTTACATACGGTGCGCCGGTGCTGCCGGGAGCCATGTTTCTGTTGGCGTACTACGGAGATCAGAACATACCGGTAATGGGACTTCCGGGGTGTGTAATGTACGCGAAGAGGACGATATTTGATTTGGTTCTGCCTCGCGTTGTCGCGGGAGAGATACTTTCCAGGGAAGATTTTGAAAGACTGGGCCAGGGCGGACTGTGCCTCGGCTGCGACACATGTACATTCCCGAACTGCGGATTCGGCAAATAGAGACAGGCAAAAGCAACAGAGACAATGTTGGATCAATACGGAAGAGAAATCAATTACATGCGCATATCCATCACCGACAGATGCAATTTGAGGTGCCGCTACTGCATGCCCGCGGAGGGCATAGAGAAAGTGCCCATGGACCGCATTCTGACGTATGAGGAGATCCTGCGAATATGCAGGACTGCAGTCGGCATGGGAATAAGCAGATTCAAGATAACGGGCGGCGAACCGCTCGTGCGCAGAGGCTGCACAGATCTTATTCGCGAGATGAAGAAGATTCCGGGCGTTGAGCAGATCACGGCGACGACGAACGGTCAGCAGCCGCTGGAGATGATCGCGGAGCTCGCGGACGCCGGAATCGAAGGGCTGAACATCAGCCTGGACTCCCTTCGTGAAGACAGATACGCGTTCATAACAGGAGGCGGGGAGCTCAATAAAACCCTCAGGACAATAGATAAAAGCATCAGCTCAGGCATCAGAACCAAGATTAACTGCCTCCTGCAAAAGCAGTTCAACGAAGATGAAATACAGGACTTTGCTGCCTTTGCATTCGAAAAAGGCATCGAAGTCAGATTTATAGAAATAATGCCTGTAGGTTTCGGAAACCCTGAATCCGGCCTCTCAAACGATGAGGTTCTGGAGAAGCTGCAGGAGAGATATCCGGAGCTTGAAAAGGACGAAACAACGCGCGGAAACGGACCGGCTGTTTACTACAGGCTGCCGGAAAAGAGCGGCGCAATCGGCCTGATCAGCGCCATGAATCACAGCTTCTGCGAAAGCTGCAACAGAATCAGGCTGACGTCGCAGGGCCTGGTCAAACCGTGCCTGTGTTATGAGGACGGGGTGGACCTTAAAGCTGCCCTTGCCGAGGACTCTGACGAAGCCCTCAGGGCAGCGCTGGAAGAGGCGATCCGCATCAAGCCCGCAGGACACACATTCCATGACAGAAATACTGTAGAGCCGAAGGCAATGTCCCAGATAGGAGGATAAAGTGGGAAAACTCATAGCGATCTGCACAAGTGAAAAAAAGGGAACACAGAAGCAGCAGGTTGAGGCCGCTGTGCTCAGAGAAGACCACGGCATAGAGGGGGACGCGCACGCCGGAAACTGGCACAGACAGGTGAGCCTCCTCGGACTGGAAAAAATAGAGGCGTTCAGAGAGCGCGGAGCGGAGGTGGAGTTCGGAGCATTCGGTGAGAATCTCGTAATTGAAGGTTTCGATTTCAGAAATCTCCCCGTGGGAACGCGTTTTCGCATAGGCGAAGCTCTTCTTGAGATGACACAGATAGGCAAGGAATGCCACACCCACTGTGCCATATACCACATGGTAGGCGACTGCATCATGCCTCGGGAAGGTGTTTTTGCCAAGGTGCTGAAAGGCGGAGAGATCAAGGTCGGCGATGAAGTCTCTGAGATTAAGCCGGATCCGGGCAGAGCATTCACCGCGGCGTGGATCACCATGTCCGATAAAGGCTCACAGGGGCTGAGAGAAGATGAGAGCGGGCCGCTCATCGGAAAGATACTTACAGAAAACGGCTACGATGTTGTTGAAACAATTCTCATTCCTGATGATGAAGATATACTTAAAAAGGAGCTCATGAGGCTGGCTGACCAGCGGCAGGTCAATCTTGTCATGACGACAGGCGGAACTGGTTTTTCGCCGCGTGACATCACGCCTGAAGCGACAGAAGCAGTCTGTGAGCGGATGACGCCGGGGATATCGGAGGCCATACGCGCCTACTCGATGACTAAAACCCCGCGCGCGATGCTCTCGAGAGCAGTGTCCGGAATCCGCGGAAAGACCCTGATCATCAATCTTCCGGGAAGTCCGAAGGCTGTAAGAGAGAGCCTGGAATTTATCATGTCTTCATTGGAGCACGGTCTTGAGATTCTGAACGGAAGGACCTCTGACTGCGCGCGAAAGTAATCAGGAGGTAGGAATGAAGAAATCATTATTGGCATTGCTCACTTGTCTGGCAATGGTCTTCGCGTTCACGGCATGCGGAAGCAGTAACGAAGAAGCCGCCACAGAAGAGAGCACGGAAGTTATAGTTTTTGCTGCTGCAAGCATGCAGTCATCTCTCGAAGAGCTTGAGGCAAGCTTTGAAGAAGAGAACCCGGGCATCGATGTAATACTCAACTGCGACAGCTCCGGAACGCTGCAGGAACAGATTCAGGAAGGCGCTCCATGCGACATCTTCTTCAGCGCGGCTCAGAAGAACATGGACGCACTTGAAGAAGAGGGTCTCGTTGTAGAGGGAACTCGTTCCAACGTTCTGAACAACCAGCTGGTAGTCATCACGCAGCCTGACAGCAAGACAGCTGTAACAGGTATTGAGAACCTGGGAGACGCGCAGAGCATCGCTCTGGCTGACGGAAGCGTGCCTGTAGGCAAATACACCCGCAGAGCGCTTATGAATCTGGGAGTTCTTCCTGAAGCAGAGGACCCTGCTGTTTACACGACACAGGAAGTATCCGACGCGCTGGGCGGTGTTGAGATCAGCGAACAGGGCAATGTAAGCAAGGTTCTGGCAGCCGTACAGGAAGGCTCTTCAGAAGTTGGAACCGTTTACCTGTCTGACACCTATGGACAGGAGGATTCCGTAAAGATCCTGGAGACTGTTTCCTATGATGTTGCGGGCGATATCATCTATCCGATTGCGCAGATCGTAAATCAGGACGCTGATGACGCCGAGAACGAGGCTGCGGCAGCAGTACTTGAATATCTGACCAACGACAATGCTAAGTCAGTTTACGAAACGCATCTCTTCGACATAGATGTTGAATAAACACCAGCGCGAAGCAGAAGCGCGCTGATTGATAAAGCAGACAAGGTCCCGGTCAGAACAGCTCTGGCCGGGACTCTGTACTATTCAGAACAAAGGATTATACGTTATGATGGAATTTCTCGAAGGCTTGGACTGGAGTCCGCTGATAATTTCACTTAAGACAGGTGTTGTCGCCACGATAGTCTGTTTCTTTTTAGGACTGTTCGCGGCGAGGAAGGTTATCAAACTGTCGTTCAAGGCAAAAGCCGTAGTAGACGGCATTCTGACCTTGCCGATGGTTTTTCCTCCTACAGTTGCAGGCTTCATTCTGCTCCTCATCTTTTCCAGAAGGAGACCGATAGGAATCTTCCTGGATCAGCAGCTGGACATACAGGTTGTACACACCTGGCTGGGATGCATTCTGGCCGCGTCGGTCATAGCGTTCCCGCTCATGTACAGAAACGCGAGGGCGGCCTTCGAGCAGATTGACGCAAATCTGGTTTACGCCGGCAGGACGCTGGGCATGTCGGAGATGAACATCTTCTGGAGAATCGTTGTCCCGACAGCGGGTCCGGGTATCGCGTCAGGAACGATTCTGACATTCGCCAGGGCCATGGGTGAGTACGGAGCAACTTCAATGCTCGCGGGCAATATCCCCGGCAAGACGGGTACCATATCCCAGAGGATTGCCATGGTCATACAGGACGGAGATTTTGCGACGGCAGGTTTCTGGGTCGTAGTGGTTCTTCTGATTTCCTTTGGCATTATCTTTCTGGTAAACTTGGTAACAGGGAGCCGGATGAAGAACATCAAACGCTGGTAAGACATGAGCATTTCTGTAGATATAAGAAAAAAACTCGGGGACTTCTCGCTGGAGATATCCTTTGAGTCAGATTCGAGGCGCATAGGAATCCTGGGTCCGTCAGGATGCGGCAAAAGCATGACGCTCAAGAGCATAGCCGGTATCGAAAAACCTGACAGCGGAAGTATCCGGATCGATGACCGCGTACTTTTCAGTCAGGAGCAGAAGATCAACCTTAAACCTCAGAAGAGGAGGGTCGGCTACATGTTCCAGAACTACGCGCTGTTTCCGACGATGACTGTCGAACAGAACATCGGCGCGGGACTGGGCCTTTCCGATGATGACAGGAGCGCTCGTGTTGCGGACATGGTCAGGCGTTTTAATCTGCAGGGCCTTGAAAAACATCTTCCGGGACAGCTTTCGGGAGGTCAGCAGCAGAGAGTCGCCCTGGCCAGAATCATGGCGTACAGACCGGACATCATTCTTTTGGATGAGCCGTTCTCAGCACTTGACGAGCACCTCAAGGAACGCCTTCAGCATGAGATGATGTCGATGCTGGAGGATTATGAAGGGCAGGTCATACTCGTTTCACACAGCAGGGACGAGATATACAGGTTCAGTGATGAGCTCCTCATAATGCAGGACGGACACATGCTGGCAAGAGGAAAAACGACGCAGCTGTTTGACGATCCGAAAACCGTATCTGTAGCCCGCATGACGGGATGCAAGAATTTCTCAGACGCAAAGTGGATTGACGACCATCATATCAAATTGAGTGACTGGGGCATCACGCTCGAGCTTGAACGGGAGATACCGAAAGAAATCAATGCAGTCGGTTACAGGGCACACGCTTTTGAACCGGTTTGGGGAGAGCGGCAGAAAAACTGTCTGCCTTTCAGACTGTCTGGCGTGGACGAGCTGCCTTTTGAGCGGAGATATTATCTGCATCCTGAGAAGGGCGAACTCATATGCTGGTTCATACAGGATAATGAAAGGGCGCAGCTGGATGGAAAACCGGATCCGGATTATCTGAAGCTCAGAGAAAAGTCGATAATGCTTTTGCAAGAATAGAGGTTGTTATGGAATTTACACATTTTGATGAACAGGGCAACGCCCGCATGGTAGACGTTTCGGGCAAAGATATCACACACCGTGTCGCGGTCGCTGAGGGAACAATATCCGTCAGCAGGGAAGTGATGGACGCGATAAAAGGAAACAAGGTAAAGAAGGGCGATGTGCTGACCGTCTCTCAGGTGGCGGGAATCATGGGCACAAAACGCACGCCGGATCTGATTCCGATGTGTCATCCCCTGTCGCTGACAAATGCGGAGCTGACATTTGAGGTCGATGATGAAGCCTGCAAAATCAAGGCAATCTGCCGGGCTGTTACTGACGGAAAAACAGGTGTTGAAATGGAGGCGCTGACAGGTGTTTCCACGGCGCTCCTGACTATCTATGACATGTGCAAGGCGATAGATAAACGGATGGTCATAAGTGAGATTCATCTGGTCAGCAAAGAAGGCGGCAAGAGCGGCCAGTTCAGTTTTTGACAATAATAATACTATAACGTAATCACAGCAACGATTTCAATGACATCCATCAGGGAACTGGATCTGAAGGTTGGCGATGATGCGGTTGCTGTCATCAAGGCTACGGACGTCATGGTCGGAAAATAAAAAACAATGATTGCTTTATGGCAGGCAGGAGAGCTGTTTAAGACAGGTCTCCTGTTTTGTTTTTTTACTGCTTTTGCAGTTGCTGAGAAGCCTTTAACACCTTCATATTACTGCGTTTTTGTGATATCATAACTATGTATGCGGACAAAAAGTAACTCAACGATATATACGGAGGTATTCCAGCAATGGATAACAGAATTCTCGCAGTAGAAAACGAAGTCAAGAAAGCAATAATCGGAAAGGACGATGCTATCAGCAAGGTAATGACGGCGATAATAGCAGGCGGTCACATTCTGCTTGAGGACATTCCGGGCGTCGGCAAGACGACCATGGCTCTGGCCTTCAGCAAGGCCATGGGCCTGCACTTCAACAGGGTGCAGTTTACTCCTGACGTTGTTCCGTCGGACATTACAGGATTCACGATGTACGACAAGTCCAGCGGCGAGTTCAAATACACCGCCGGCGCGGTAATCACCAACTTCCTGCTCGCGGACGAGATCAACAGAACATCGAGCAAAACGCAGTCCGCTCTCCTCGAGGTAATGCAGGAAGGCAAGGTCACGGTGGACGGCAAGACATACAAGCTGCCTGAACCGTTCATTGTTGTAGCTACGCAGAATCCGATAGGCACGGCAGGAACGCAGATGCTTCCTGAGTCGCAGCTCGACAGATTCATGGTGCAGCTTTCAATCGGATATCCTTCAGCTGAAGACCAGGCCATGATACTCAAGGACAGAAGCCTTCAGGATCCTCTGGGGACAGTGAAGACTGTCGTTACGAGAGACGACATCGTTCAGATGAAGAAACAGGCTAAGATGATGTTCGTGGACGACAAGATCTACGCGTACATCTCATTACTGGCCGAAGCAACCAGAAATCACGAGCTCATCAGGCTGGGACTGAGCCCAAGAGGAGCTCTGGCGCTTTGCGACATGGCAAAGGCAGATGCTTATATAAAGGGCCAGGACTTCGTGGCGCCGGAAAACATAAAGAATGTTTTCAAGGAAGTATGCGCTCACAGACTGGTGCTCCAGCCAAAAGCCCAGCTTACGGGAACAACTAAGGAAACTATACTCGACGAAATAATTGACAGCCTTCAGGCAGACAAATAACACGAACTGATTCAATGAAGATCAACGCCAGAACATTTATCCTAATAGGGCTTCTTCTAGCTAGCGTTGCGCTGTACCTGTTCACAGACGCAGGATACGCAGCGTTTCTTGTGGTGCTCTTCGCGGTACTGCTCGGAGGAGCCGCTCTTGTAGCGGGATTGACAGGCAATCTGATCTCAGCGAAGCTCGCGTCTCCTCTTCAGGGAGAGAGAGGACAGGACGCAAAGGCAACCCTCACCGTGTCAAATCCGGGGAGGCTGCCGATAATCAAGTTCAGAACCAAGGTGACTGCGGAGAACATGCTCAATGGAGAAAAGGACGAGATAAGACCGGACTTTTCAATGCTGCCGGGCAAGGGGGACGAGGTTGCCTTTGTAATGAAGGACGGACACTGCGGACAGATGAAGCTGACTGTTGAAGGCGGGGAAATCACCGATCCGCTCGGCATATTCAGCAGGAAGGTTGTCTTCGACAGAGCCAGCGATACGTCCGCTGTCATATACTATCTGCCTCAGGTGACGGAACTCCTTGTTTCACCTGAGGAAATGGGCACCTACAACATGGAGAGTTACAAGTACTCCCAGACACAGAAGGGAAGCGATCCGTCTGAGATGTTCGACATCAAGGCGTATGGCGAGGGTGACAGCTACAAGGCTATTCACTGGAAACTGTCGAGCAAGCTTGACGAGATAATGATCAGAGAGCACGGGCTTCCGATTGAGAACAGAGTTCTTATCATCATGGACAAGAGACCGGCTTCGGATGTGGATTCCATAGATAGAAAGATTGAATTCGCGGCATCTCTGTCTTATACGCTTCTCAGAAAAGGCGTGTACCATTCAATCGGCTGGTTCGATTATCTCAACGACAGATTCGAGGTAGTCAGGGTGGACAGTGAGGAAACCTTCTGGCTGGCTGTTACAGCGCTCATATCAAGTCCGTTCAGAGACGACGATATCTCCGCGGCTTTGAGATTCGCCGAGTCGGATACAGATAAAGATTACTCTAATTACATATACATTTCAGAGACTTCGGACGGTACAGAAGTACTGATGAACTATGGAAAGACTGATATTTACGGACCGGAAGACTTCGAGTAGAAAGTCCCTGATAATTGAATACGCCAAATATGTAATAACCGGACTCATAATGGGAATCGGCGCTTTTATGGTGGTAAAAAGCCAGTTCGGTCTCAATGCCGGCGGCGGCATTGGAAGCGGAAGCTTTTCGGGCGGCATCATAAGATCGTGGAACCAGATCGCCGAGACTCTGGCAGGCAAGGATGGAGTATTCCTTGATCAGCTCGAGGGCGCTTCCCACGGCAGCGGACAGTTTCTTACCGCCGTGCTGGTTTTCTTCGTGATACTTTCCCTGCTTATTGCGTTCAGCCGCAACAGATGGTTCGCGCTTATTTATCCGTTGCTGTTCCTCCCTATGACCATAGGGTTTGGGCTGTCGCCGTCAGTTCTTAGCATGGCGGTGCTGGCGCTCGGCATCGTGATGTTTCTGGCGGTCTGCCCGGGAAGAAAAGAGGATTCGAATAATTGGAAGTGGAGCAGGATGGCTTACGCCCTGGCGGCGTGCGGTCTGGCTCTTGTAATAATCTGCGTGCCGGTTGTCTCGAAGCTTGCTGATAAGCCTGAGGCTGTTCAGAAGATAGACGACAGGGCGAGCAGCAGCGTCGCGGAATCATTCTACGGCGAGAGCCCTCTGGGAGAAGGTGACCTGACGAAGGCCGCCAGAAAGACCGGCAAGGGAACGGCCATGGTTGTGACGATGTCAAAGCCCGAGTCTCTTTATCTGAGGGGCTATGTCGGAGACGTGCTGGACGGACAGCACTGGGAGACGCTGCCGTACTCTTCCTACTATGAAAACAGAAATCTCATCTACTGGATAAACGACGCAGGCCTTAACGGACTGGGACAGGTCGGACAGGCGGCGCGCCTTGTGGATTACGACCGTCATGTCACAGTGGATGTTGATGTGGAAGTAGACAAGGCGAGCAGAAAGTACGCCTACATTCCTTATGAAATAACACAGGACGGCGTGGAGGGAGCAAAGAACTGGAATGACAGTTTCGTAACCGCGACGCGCGGATCCAGACTGAAGGAGTACTCATACTCCACAGGAACAAACGCCGTTGATAAATGGACAAATATAGCCGGCAAAATCTTTACGACAAGAAACAGCGCCGAGATAGCGAAATATCTTGAAACCGAGAGCCACTACAACAAATACGTCTATGATAATTACCTGTACATTTCAGGTGACGACATGGCGGCTCTGGAGAAGTACGTCGGTGATAAGGGTGATCAGAGCAGAGGTCACATAGAATACAATACGGCGATCAAAAAGGTCAAGAACACGCTGATGATGTACGCGACCTATGACAGGCATCCGGGAAAACCTATCGCGAAGAGGTCCGCGGTTAATAACTTCTTCAAGAAGGGGCTGGGTTACGACGTTCACTACGCGACCGCCGCGACCATGATGTTCCGTTACTACGGAATCCCGGCGAGATATGTCGAAGGCTATATCATTACGCCGAGGGAAGCAATGGAGAGCCCTGACGGAGTGATAGAGGTCAAACAGTCAGCTGCCCACGCATGGACGGAGATATACGTCGACGGCGTAGGCTTCGTGCCTATTGAAACATGTCCTGAATACTACGGGAAAATGGAAGAGGCTGACTACAACATAGGAATAAGCAATAAGTCAGTCAAAAACAATTTTGATCAGAACCAGGCGCAGGGACAGCTTCCGGAGGATAATTACAAGGATGCTGACAAGGGCGTCGGAAAAACCGCATCCAGAATTCTCATGATAGTTGGAGCGGCCATAGCTCTTGCGATTCTCGCACTGCTGGCCCTGATTATCAGCAGGATAGTCAGAAAGAGACTCGCGCTGCGCAAGCGTAAGAAGTTCTTCAGAGACGGTGAGCCGAGAGAAGCGGTCAGAGACATGTACAGGTACATGGACGAGATCGGGTTCAGATCGGAGGACACAACAACAGAGATCGGAAACAGAGCGTCCTACAGTCTGCATCAGGTTACCGATGAGGACAGAATAGTAATGCTGGGCGTGCTGGACGGCGCCAAAAAACAGATACGCGCTGACAGAAAAGCTGAAAAGAGGGCTGAGAAGGGCCGCACCGAAAAGAAAGACGGCATGAGTCGCGCGGAGAAAAAAGCCGAGAAGAAACTCGCGAAAAAAGATATTAAAGGGATATTCAAGAAGGGGAAAAAGGCGGACGCCGGGGAGAAGAAAGAATGAAAAAACCGAAGATAAACGTAAAACTGAAAATGCCGGACAAGAAGCCGACGATTAAAAACAGATTTCTGCAGAAGAATCTGCTCTCACTAATCGTAATAGCCGTCCTTGCCATCGGCACGGGGACTGCGTACGGCACCCTGAGTTCACAGGACGCCGACAGGGGGAACGACCCTGTGAACGGCGTCAACCAGGACAGGTATCAGGTCCTCGTAAGCGGCAAGGGATACAAGCTCAGCAAAAAGCAGGAAAAGGATTACAAGCTTCAGAAGAAGCAGAATGAGGCTAACGTCAACAAGGCGGCTCAGGACAATCCGAACGTTATCAGGAGCTCCAGCGGCTCACGCATATTCAGGTCCGGATCGTCCAGCTACAGGTACAGCGGCGGCACTTACAAGCCTTCAAAGATTCCAAAGCTGTCAACCGATATACTTAAACGGAAAAAAGAGAAATCAACATGGAAAGCCGGCGATAAACTATCATTCATTGTTACGGCCCTTGCTTACCCGTACGGAACAAAGAATGCCATACCAAGTGACAGCATCAAGGTAACCATAAATGGGAAAGCGGTTTCTTGTGATAATAGTGATGACGGAGACAATTTCTACACAACAGACAAGAAGACAAAGAAGACCTCAAAACTCGGCCCGTATAATATCAAGAACGTAGGCGCCAATTCCGGTTCGGGCGGTTCGACGGATCCGACTCATGGTACCGACCCTGCGGCGACGGAAACTGCAGTAACTATTAATCTTGGTATCGAATCACTACCATTACAGTCCAATTTAATAGCTATAACCAGCAGTACTAAAGCCAAGGACATTCTCAGCAACACTGATGGAATAAAGATGGATGGTGAAGATATTGAGTACATAGAGTTTGACACCATTCCAAAGGATGTAGATAAAGAACTGAGAGAAAGCTACAAAGAAGAAAAAGGCATAGAAGTAATAGTAGAAGAAGACTATAATGCGTGGCTAGTCGATAAGCATGTTAAGGTAGATAACAAGTATAGGCTAGGAGAGAAGTGTCCTTTCGATAGCACTAACTGGACATACGACAAAAACCAGTCCGGAGAAGATCTTAAATCAGGGATTACTCTCACTTTCACACTATAAGAATAGTATCAATTGGCATACCTTAACAACCAGACGGAGGAAAAGCATGACAACAGCAAGACCGGGAGCTTTTGCAACTACTGACAGGGCTCTTGAAATAGCAAACTACAAAATGGGAAGCCGCATTCTGGACATCGGATGCGGGGAAGGCGATACAGTCGATTACCTGAACAGGATGGGTCTGAAGGCTGAAGGCATCGATATAAATCTGGCGAAGATCGATACAGCCAAAAAGACTTTTCCGGGCATCAACGTGAAGTTCGGGGACGGCACGTTCCTGGACGACTACATGTCCTACACATTTGACGGCATCATGATGGAATGCTCCCTGAGCGCCATGCCTCAGCCGGACGAGGCGATGCACGAGGCGTACTGCGTGCTGAAGAAGGGCGGCAGACTCATCATCACAGACTACTATGAGAAGGATCCCGACCCGCAGCAGGTCAGGGCGGTGGCCATTGAAGCGGCCCGTCAGGCGCGCATGCCCCACAACGAGGGGGACTGCGACGGAGGAACGCCGAGCCACTTTACGGATTTCTGCTTTGAGGGAGCATTCTATAAGGAACCTCTCATCAGAATGATTGAAGAAGAACTGGGGATGCGCGTTCTGTCTTTTGAGGACGCAGGCGTGGAGGTCGATTCGGACAGTAAAAAGCGCGATCTGGGATACTTTATTCTCGTAGCCCAGAAGCCGGTAATGTAACCGGAGGATAGAAGATATGGAACTGGGTTTAGATAACTGGACCGCGGAATTTTTAAGTGAAGAGCTGGCAGACAGAGATGACCTGGGCATGATGACATTGCGGCAGGCGATCGATCTGTACGCCAGAGAAAAACTCACGGGGATTCTAGAGAAGACAAATTACGACAGGTGGATCGAGATTCCGCCCACGAAGTCGCTGCCGCAGGGCGCGGATTCTATGCAGGAACTGGGATTCTGCACCGGCAGTCTGAACATGCTGGTCGATGAAACGGATACCGTCCTGCTGCTGATGCCTTTGGAAGAAGGTTCGGCAGGGCATCTGTTCGCTGAAGCGGCGAAACGCATCGGTGCGAAAACAGTAGAGTACGGCGAGCCTTTTGCTGAAAAAGAAACAGGCGGACGTGAGGAGGCGGACAGTATCCTGCAGCTCATTAGAGAAGAAGGCGTTACAAGCGTGATCGCCTCGCCGACTCACATGGTGGCGCTGGCCAGAGCGGCGGCACGCCAGACGGAAGAGGGCGCGGACGATATCTATCTGAGGAGCGTTCTTTTGGCCGGCGGATTCGCTCCGGGCAAAACGGTCATGATGCTGGAGGAGACCTTTCAGGCAATGATCTTTGAGTTCAGCGACATTCCCGCGGCGGGGATGGGAATTGCGGCCAGCTGCGGCTACGGTCAGGGCAGTCACATCCGAGAGGCGGATCTGTTCATCGAACTCATCAATCCGGTGACGGAGCAGGCGGTCCGGTTTGAATCACCGAAGACGCCGGGGTTCAGCGACTACGGCGAGATCGTTCTAACCACTCTGAACCGGGAGGACGCGCCGCTGATCAGATACAGAACAGGTTATTACAGCAGGTGGATTATCGGTGCCTGCCCGTGCGGCAGCCAGCTGAAGCGCCTGGATAAAATCATACCGGGAGATGAATAAAAGAGAGGTCCTAAAATGGCTGACAAGATTTCATACATAGCCAGAAAGTTCATAGAAGAAGACGTGCCTTTTGTAATCGCGAAGGTAATCGCGACAGAAGGCAGCGCGCCGAGAAAACGTGACGCCGTACTGCTCATGAACTTCGAGGAGAAGACATGGGGTACGGTCGGAGGCGGACTCATTGAGGCCGAGACCGAAAAGCGCTGCCGCGAGCAGCTGAAGACGAAGGAAAAACTGCGCACATACGAATTCGTTCTTGATGAGAATGCGACGGGCGAGAACGCCCTGGAGATGGGATGCGGCGGAGACGCGACGATTCAGATTCAGTACGTGGATCCAAAGAATCCGGGCAGCTTCGTGGAGGATTTCAAGACTTCATCGCAGGCGTACATCTTCGGCGGCGGCCATGTGGCGCTGGCTCTCGATCCGGTGCTCAGGCACATAGATTTTGAGACTACGATCATAGATGACAGAGCGGATTACGCGAACGAAGAGCGCTTTCCGGAGTCCAGGACCATTGTATGCGAAAACTTTGATCACTGCTTCGACGAGATCGAACCTGATGAGGACAGCTTCCTCATCATCGTAACCAGAGGCCACAGGGGAGACCTGGCTGTGCTGCGTCAGGCTCTGAGAAAACCTCACGCATACCTTGGCATGATCGGAAGCCGCCACAAGAACAGCATTCTGCGGGAGACTCTCCTGAAGGAAGGCTTTACACTGGAGGAGCTGGACAGCGTGTACGCTCCAATCGGTCTCGACATAAAGTCTGAAACACCTGAGGAAATAAGCATAAGCATCGCCGCGGAGATGATAATGGTCCGCGCGGATCAGAACGAAGCGTCAGCGGCGGCGCGCCACGCGGAAAGCATGAGACAGATTCACGAGTAAAAAGATATATGCGAATTGGCTACAACAGAGACAAAAGTGAAGAATACGGTTCGCGGTTCGGAGCTGTGATCCTGGCAGCGGGACTGTCGTCGCGGATGAAGGCATTCAAGCCTTTGCTCCCCGTAGACGGCCGTACGGCTATCGAGGGTCTCATTGAGACCGCAAAGGCAGCTGGGCTGACGGACATAACCGTCGTCACAGGGCACGAGAGAGACAAGCTCGCTGAGGTGCTGGCTCGCAGCGGCGTGAGCGAGGCCTTCAACGAGAACTACGAGAGCGGCATGTTCTCATCCGTCCAGACAGGTCTCGCAAAGGCAGGACAATCCGGCAAGGAAGGATATCTTCTGATGCCGGTCGACTGTCCGCTGATCAGCGTAAGCGTTATGCGCGCGGTAATGGACAGGGCAGGATCTGATGCTTTTGCAGTAGCGCTGTTCGAAGGAAAGAAGGGGCATCCGCTGTACATACCTGCCTGCCGCATAGATGAGATTCTCAGCTCGGACGGACAGGGCGGACTTGCCGCGATAACCGACAGATACGCGGACTCCATGGTGCGCGTTGAGACCGGAGAAGAAGGCTGCATTCTGGACATGGATACGCCTGAAGGATACGAGGACATAAAGAAGTTCGTTGCTAAAGGTTTTGCCAGGGAGAAGCTGGAGCTTCTGACCGCGAGGAAACGCATTATCCTGGTTCGCCACGGTGAGACAAGACAGCACGAAGAGCCCATGTTCATAGGCCAGTACGATGTGCCGCTGTCTGATGAGGGCCGTGAGCAGGCTGCGAAACTGGGACAGGAGATTACAGGTCTCATGGCCGAGGACGTTGAAGCGGAGCTTCTGGGAATGGACAAGTTCGGCAAGAAACCGATGCCTGCCATTGAGAGAATATACTGCAGCGACCTTGCGAGAGCGAAGGAGACGGCGGACATTATCGCCGATGAGATAAACAGGACATATCCGCAGCTGGCGGAGATGACGGGAGGACCGATCAGAGTCCGCGCCGATGAGGGACTGAGGGAGATCAGCCTCGGCAGCTGGGACGGACATCCGATCAGTGAGATAGCCGAGAAGTACCCTGAAGAGTACGAGCGCAGAGGACGCGACATTTACAGCTTCAAGATCCGCGGAGCGGAGAGCTTTTATGACATGCAGTACAGGGTCCTGGCGGCATTCAGAAACATATTGAGGAATGACGACGCGAAGGATATAATAATCGTTGCGCACAGCGGGGTCATCCGCGCGCTCGAGAACAACATTTTAGGCAAGCGCGTAAATGATCCTTGGGATCCGGTTGAGAAGGGCAGCCTTCACATGCTGGAGCCTTTCCCAGAAAAACAGAGCGAAAAAGTACACGGCGACAAACCGATGAACATGAACGACATGACCATGGAAGCCGTGCTCGAAATGTATGAATAAACTGCGTAAGCAGATAAAAAGGAAGATAAACAAATGACAGAAAACCTCAACAATCAGAATAAGTATTCAGCAAAACTCATCGCCAAGATGGGCATGATGGCAGCCATCGCGTGTGTGCTGGGGCTCTTCAGATTCCCGATCCTGCCGATGGTTTCATTCCTGACCTACGACTTTGCGGATATTCCAATCGTAATTTCCGCATTCGCTTTCGGACCTGTAGCGGGACTGCTCATCACATTTATCGTGAGCTTCATACAGGCGTTCCTGCTCGGCGGCGATCAGATCTACGGATTCATAATGCACGTGATTTCATCAGGTACATTCGTATTGATCGCGTCACTCATCTACAAGAGACACAAGACCAAGAAGACAGCCGTCATCGGCGTGCTGATCGCGACGGTCGTCACAGTAGTGATCATGGGCATAGCCAACTACTTCATCACACCGTACTACTACGGCGGTGAGGGAATGCGCGCGGTCGTTGTCGACCTGATGCCGTTCATTCTGCTGTTCAATCTCATCAAGTGGGTGGCTAATTCAGTATTTACATTCCTGATTTACAAGCGCATTTCGCCGTTCCTGCACAAAGCGTAGGCGGCGCGGCATACTGCAAATGAACAAAACACTGCACATAGCAAGCGAAAAAGAAACAGAAAAGCTGGGCGAGGCCATTGGTCGCGCGGCAGTTCCCGGAATGGTGATCGCTCTGATCGGAGACCTGGGAACAGGCAAGACGACCCTGACCAAGTCCATAGCCAGAGGGCTCGGAGTTACTGAGACAGTCACGAGCCCGACTTTTAATATTATAAGAGAGTACAGAAGCGGACGAATTCCTCTCTTCCATTTTGATGTCTACAGAATCGCGGATCCTGAGGAGATGTATGAACTGGGATATGAGGAGTATTTTTACGGCGACGGAGTATGCGTCGTCGAGTGGGCGGATCTGATCGAAGAGCTTCTTCCTGAAGACGCTGTAATAATCCGCATGAACCGCGGCGCTGCGGAAGAGGAGCGCGAGTACACTATAGAAGGCGGAAACGAGGACACATGTATATTCTAGCGATCGAGACAACGGGAGCTTTCGCGTCGGTGGCGCTGGCCGAGTGCGGCTCAGCTGCTGACGGACAGGCAACGGGCGGAACAGAGGGGCCTAAAATACTGGCTCATGTTGAAGGCCACGACAGATACTCACACCTGCAGAATCTGACACC
>CADAHK010000005.1 GCA_902787725.1 uncultured Eubacteriales bacterium
GATCGGAGCGATAATAGCGTTCATCCTCACTGAGGACATGAGCCTGCCGATGCAGATGGTAGACAAGTGGACTATCCTTATGATCATCATCCTGGCGATTCAGGTTCTCGTAGCAATCTTCGCGAACTTCCGCAGAGATGATGACGAAGAAGAGGAGGCAGAAGCTACAGCTTAAATAATTAAACAAAAGTGGCTGCTGCCCTGAACATTTCAACATGTTCGGGCGGCAGTCACTTTTTTCGTGTCTTGCGGCCTTGCGGTGTGATATAATAGTTATATTATGTACGATAGATATTATTCTTCACTAGACATATGGGCAATCTCCTTCGGCTGCATGGTCGGCTGGGGTGTTTTTGTCATGCCGGGAACGACCTTCCTGCCGGTGGCCGGACCTATAGGAACGCTGATCGCCATGATCATCAGCGTGGCTATTATTCTCATCGTTGCGGCTAACTACATCTACCTGATGCGGGAACGGCCGACGACCGGCGGCGTCTACGCATATACAAAGGAAGCCTTCGGCAGAGACCACGCATTTCTGTGCTCCTGGTTTCTGACCCTGTCCTATCTGACAATTGTCTTCCTGAACGGCACAGCCATGTTCGTCGTCGTCAGGACATTGTTCGGAACAAAGCTGCAGGGAGCCGCATCTTATAATATCGCAGGTGTGGACATATACCTGGGGGAGGTCATGGTCTCCGTTGCCGCGCTTGTGGTTGTCGGTATCCTGTTTATCGTGGCGAAACCGGTGCTTCAATATGTGCACACCATTCTCGCAGTCATCCTGTTCCTGGGGATTTTGCTTATCACAATCACCTGTGCTCCGCACGTTTCGCTGGCTGATGTCGCAGGTGCATTCGGTACGAAAGGATTTAGCCCTGCTTTTGGTATCTTCAGCATCGTACTTCTGGCACCGTGGGCCTTTGTCGGCTTCGACGTCGTCTCACTGGAGAGCGCTCACTTCCGTTTTTCGATGAAGAACACCAAATGGATTCTGATTATATCCATCATCATGGCAGGATTCGCCTATACCGCCATGGCCATCGTCAGCATAGTCGCCGTCCCGGACGGGTATACCTCCTGGTCAGGTTACTTCAGCGATCTAAGCGAGATGCACGGCGCCATGTCGGTACCGACGTTCAATTCGGCCGTGACGATTCTGGGAGGCAAAGGCCTTGCCATTATCGGCATCTCGGCGCTTGCCGCCATCCTGACGGGCATCATCGGCGCATACAGAGCGACCTTGAGAATGCTGTCGACCATGGCGGAAGACAACATTCTGTCAGCGAAATTCAGCAGAACATTCAACAGCATCGTCTTTATCATGATGATTTCTGTTCTTATTTCATTCCTTGGGCGCAACGCCCTCAACTGGTTCGTAGATTTGACGTCTCTGGGGGCTGTCATTGGATTCGGTTACACATCCGCGTCCGCACTGAAGATGGCCAGACGTTACAATAACAGATGGATCATGGCATCAGGCATCATCGGCACCGTCATTACGATTGCCTTTGCAGTAGTACAGCTCATACCGAGGCTCACTGCTTTTGAAGCCATGGGCGCGCCGGCATTTTTGCTGCTGGCCTTATGGTGTCTTATGGGTTTCATGTTCTACTGGCGGACGGTGAAAAGCACGCCGCTTGCAGAGTACACGGGAATCACGCCGTCCGGCATCGTGCTTTTCGTGCTGCTGCTCTATTCTGTTTTCATGTGGTTTGGCAAGCGTATAATGGAGCTGGGCGGCAACTCGCAGCTTGAGCACTTCGTCCTGCGGAACGGTATCGTCGCCATGGTGATCATTTTCGTAGGACTGGCGGTAATGCTGTATGTCCAGAACCTGACTCGCAAAAGGCACGAAAACATTGCCAGGGAAAAGATTGAGATAGAGCAGAGAAATCTGGCTAAGAGCCAGTTCCTGTTCAACATGTCTCATGACATCCGTACGCCGATGAACGCCATCGTAGGCTATACGAACCTGGCGATGAAAGAAGAAACGAATCCGGATGTGAAGGAGTATCTCTCTAAGATCAATCTGTCCAACCAGCAGATGCTTGGCATGATTGATGACCTTCTGGAGATGAGCCGTATTGAAAGCGGCATGGTGGAGCACGTCAACGAGCCGGTGGATCTGCGAAATGCTTCAGACACTCTGGTGCATCTCTTCAGTGAACAGATGGCGCAAAAGCAAATTCAATTTACCGTGGACACATCAGGAATCCGGAATCCGTACGTTCTCTGCGACAGGCGGAACCTCAACAGGGTCCTCATGAATATAATCAGCAACGCTTACAAGTTTACGCCGGAAGGCGGAAGCATAGATGTGAAAATCAAAGAAACGACAGACGGCTCTTACGACTTCAGCATCAAAGACAGCGGGATCGGCATGTCGGCGGAGTTCGCCGAAAAGATGTTTACAGCATTTGAACGTGAGCGCTCTTCCACAGACAGCGGAATTCAGGGAACCGGACTCGGCCTTGCGATCGTCAAGAACCTGACAGATATCATGGAGGGCACCATTGACGTAACTACAGCGCCTGGAGAAGGTACGGAATTCATCGTGCATCTGACCTTTGAGCAGACTACAGAGGAGGCGGTCGAAAGCGGAACGCAGGATGATGGCAAGGAAAAAGATCAGCCTGACCTTAATATGGACTTCTCAGACAAACGTCTGCTGGTTGTTGAAGATAACGAGATTAACAGAGAAATCGTGACAATGCTCCTGAAGGACGCCGGATGCATGCTTGAGACAGCAGAAAACGGGCAGATTGCCATTGACATGCACGTCGAAGGCGGACCGCATTATTACGACGCGATTCTCATGGACATTCAGATGCCGGTCATGGATGGGTATACAGCGACCAGAAACATCCGTGCGCTGGAGAACAGAGAACTGGCCAGCGTGCCGATTATAGCCCTGACCGCTAATGCATTCTCTGAGGATGAGGAAGCAGCAAAAAAAGCCGGCATGCAGGCGCACATCTCCAAGCCGATCGAGGTCGACGTGATGATGCGCACACTGGCCGAAATTCTGAGTGATTAGGCAATTGAATTAGAACGAGCGGAGTTTCTCAAGCTCCGAGAAAATGGTTTCAATGTAGCCTGAGTAATCGATTTCCTTGCGGGCGCGTAGTTCTTCGGTCATCTCCGCAATTGGTTCGTACAGATTGGTCAGCGACACATTGCCCAATATTCCCTTGAGCGCGTGAGCGCTTTCAAACGCAGCGTCCAGATCGCCGCCTTCAATGGCGGCTTTTAATTTATCAAAGTTAGCGTCCTGAAGTGACATATTCACCATCTTCAGATAAAATCCTTCATCATTTACACAGCGTGTTATGCCTGTGGCAACGTCTGCACCGAGTTCTTTCAGATTATCTATTGTAAGCATGTTCACAATCCTTTCTTATTTAATGTTTACGCGCGCTCATCCAGTATCAGCTGAACAAACTCTTCTTCCGGCAGCGGTTTGGAGAAATAGTATCCCTGTATGACATCGCAGCCGACGGACCTCAGGAAGTCGACCTGCGCTTTGTCTTCGACGCCTTCGGCGACAACATTCATGCCCAGGTACTTGGCGATGTCCATGATAAGCCGGATCATCGTTTCCTGCTTAGCGCTGGATTTGAGATTCTGGACGAACCTCATGTCCATCTTCAATACATCGACCGGAACGTCAGCCAGCATGTTCAGCGAAGAGTAGCCGGTACCGAAGTCATCCATCTCGATTTTGAATCCTTCGGCTCTCAGATTGTTGATAATTTCAATCAGCTGATCCGAGTCGTCCATGTACGCGGACTCTGTAATTTCCAGGTAAAGGTTACTCTTTGAGATGTCGTAATCAATCAGCTTCTCAATGATGAAGTCGAGCAGTGAGGAGTTGTACAGGTCCATGCGGGAGACATTGACGGAAAGCGGTATTTCAATACCGTGCTCTTTCTTCCAGCGGCCGGCGCACTCCAGGGCTCTTTCCCATATGTAGATGTCCAGTTTCTGGATAAGGCCGTTGTGCTCAAAGATCGGGATGAACTGGCCCGGGCTGATTCTGCCCAGCTCCGGATGATCCCATCTAACGAGAACCTCAGCGCTGGCGAGAACAGGAACCTCATCATGAACATTGTACTTAGGCTGGAAGTTCAGATAGAACTGATGACTCGCCATGGCATCATCCATCTCGTTGATTATGCGTTCCTCATAGAGTTTCTTCTGATACGTCGAGTTGTCGTAACGTGCAATTGATTTGGAATAGTTATTCTTTATGGTATTGGCCGCCTGAATCGCGCGGTCGAATCTCGTCTCAATGTCGAGATCCTTTTCGACATTCTGGTAAATGCCGCAGCGTACGCGCACGTGAATGTCGCGGAAATTATCAAAGTGGCTGTTGATTTCCTCAACCATTGTGGTGTAAGCCACCTTGCCGTGTTCGATGTAAACGAAGAATTTATCCGCCTCCACACGTCCTGCGATGCAGCGTGTCTTTTCACGCAGGTCCTTCAGATAGTCGGACAGGTGGATGAGCACCTCATCACCGGCCTTCCTGCCGTAGAGCTCATTGATAAGATGGAAGTGATTGATGTCGATGAAGACAGCGTCCATGATCAGATCACTGTGGAATGTATCGTACTGCTCCGCGTAGCGGTAGAAGTACTCCTTGTTAAACAGTCCTGTCAGATCTTCACGCTCCGTGGACTGGATGATGCTTCTGTCCTCATAGAGCTCGATGGTCTTCTGCATCCTGGTCAGAATCACTTCCGGAACAGAGAACGGTTTGACGATAAAGTCCGAGGCGCCGAACTTCAGACTGTCGACCTCAGCGGATTCATCGGATGTGAGAACGATTACAGGGATTTCCGCATATTCATCACTGGATTTCATCCACTGGATGACATCAAATCCATCCATCTTCGGCATTCTCAAATCGAGCAGAACCAAAGACAGAAGGCCTCCGTATTCCTTGATTTTTTCTACGGCTTCCTCACCATCGGAAGCTGTAACAAAGTCGAAATCCTCTTCGACGATGTGCTGCAGTATGTCGCGGTTGATCTGTTCATCGTCAACGATGAGAACGAGCCGCTTACCTGCGATGGAATGGAATTTCACATGACTTTGAAGCATATCAATTACCTCTCACTTTATGGTATCTTCAGATTCAGACACTGACCGTGTCCTCATAAAATGCATATCTGTCCCGGCCTGCCTCCTTGGCTTTATAGAGTGCCTTGTCAGCGTTGTTGAACAGCTCATCCGGCGTATTGGCGTCTGTACCTTCTCCACCGAAGGCGACGCCAATGCTGACTGTCACGTCGGGAAGTCCGTCGTCGCCGCTGTTTTTCAGCAGATTATTGACGTTTGCGATTTTGCCCTCGATGACATGCCTCAGGTTCGGGTGCATCTGGACCATGAGAACGGCGAATTCATCTCCGCCTATCCTGCACACGAAGTCCTCAGAACGGAAACTGGAGGCCAGTATTCCGGATACCTTCTGAAGAACCTTGTCGCCGGTTTCATGGCCATAGGTGTCGTTTATGGACTTGAAGTGGTCCACGTCTACGAACATCAGGGCAGTATCCTCACCTGAGAGTTCTTCCCGCTTCATTTCAAAGAACTTGCGGTTGTACAGGCTTGTCATCTCATCATGGGTCGCTTCATAGGAAAGAATCTCATGATGAGCCCGCGTTTTCTCAAGCATTTTGTTATATTCTTTGGCCAGGTACATGTACTCCGCGGCGCCTTCCAGCGGAAGAGCCTTGTCGCGCTGGATGTATCTGGTGCTTGCGCGCATCGGCAGGATGACCATGCGTGCGGTGAGACCGGCCAGAACAAGCACTAGCGATAACAGCACGACAGTCAGAATGTTCTGTATGATGATGTTGCGCCGGGCGTTGTTGTAATATTCGAGTTCCCGCTGACGGGTATTTTCCATGAGGCGCTCCGTGCTGTCGAGGACGCTGTTCCAGATTTCAGTCTTTTTATTGTCATAGCTGTCGTCAAAGACCATCTTTCTGGCCTTCAGGCGTTTCTGCTGTTCTGTCAGGGCCTGATCTTCGCCGGTCAGTTTCACATCGGTAAGATTCTTTGAGATGTCCTCGATTTCGGCAGGGCTCATGCCGTATCCCTCAGCGGCCAGGCGCATGGCGTAGAATTCATTTTCAGCCAGTTCATTGGAAGAATTCAACGCTTTCTTAAGAGACGTGTAGATGACGTCGTCCTTGCCGTAAGGTTCGACGGCTTCCAGTGAAGCCTCTCTGTTTTTGTCGATATCGACTTCCTTGAAATACGCCTTCGCGTCGGCAACGTCTCCCGTTGAGATGAACGCCTGACATTTCTCAGTAAGGTAATCGGAAACTTCACGCATCACACTGATCGAGTTCTCTTCCACGATGTACTTGTCCGTGGACTCCTGCATGCCGACCAGCGCTTTGTCAACGCGTGAAGAACCAATGATGAGTATCAGCGCGATAATGCCCATTGCTATGATGAACACGCCAAATATATGGACAATCCTGATTGCCTTTTTTTCCTTCTTTTGTACAGCAGCACTCATATGACACTTCCCCCATTCTATGATCTTTTACATTGTAATGGTGAAACTGTCACGAAAAGCGTCACAAATTAGCCAAAAACGGGTAAGTCTTCCTTCTGCACAATCAGGCCGTTGACGGAGTAGGAAATACCGGTCCTCTGTCTGCTTGTGAGAAAGTTTTCATTGATACGTTTTTCAATAATATGGCAGTTTTCTTCGGTCGTGTTGATCAGCAGAATAAGGTACTGACCCTGACCGTATTTAGTAACGGTATCCGTATGACGGACGGAGCTGACCGCCGCGGTCTTCAGCCGCGCAGACAGCTCGGTAAGCTTCGGGCCCTCACGCATCGGGTTGCCTTTGCTGTCCACGATGGTGCAGAGCATAAGAAATATCTTATCAGCGTTACGACGCATGGTACGTTCAATAGTCTGGTAGAGTTCCTGAAATACAGGAAGGGAGCAGTAGTAGCCGCGTCCGCCCAGATCGTCAGAATTGGTCAGCTTCTCCTGAATCTCATCGATGGTCTCGTGGTCGTGGAACAGATTCTCTCCCAGACGGCGGATGAAATCCCGCACGTGCTCGTTGGAGCGGTCGCCGTACTCCTTGATGTAGGCGTTGACGGTATCTTCATAATAACGTTCAGAATCCGCGAAACGACCCAGATTGGTCAGCGCTTCCACAACGTATATCTCCCATTCGGAGAACGGATCGACCCGCACTGCGAACAAAGCCAGATCAAGCATGGCTTTGAATTTATGGGTGTCTTTGTAGTAGTCGATCAGGGTTACTGTAATCTGGTTGAATAGGGCGCGGTAGCGCTCGCTTTCCTGGTAGATCCAAGGCACATTGTCCCGGCCCGCGAAGAAACGGCCGGAATAGCTGTAACAGGCGGCGGAAAGCTTGTCTGCCTGCTTCTTAGGATCAGGTTCCTGCAGAGCTTCGTTGGCAAGCCGCTCGAACTCACGGGCGTCCTCGACCACGGGAACTTCGTCCGTCCAATAGTAGACGCCTTTGCTCTGCTTGACGAACTGGGCGTCAGGCAGACCGTGTGCCTTGAGGTTCTTTCGCATGTTGTATAGGACGTTTCGGATGGCGTGAGATACGTCTTCGATGTCCCGGTCCTCAAAGAGTGTATTCTTGATCAGACTGCGGCTCGCCCCGTCCTTACCGAAGTGGAACATGAGCAGCATCAGCAATCCTATCTGAGATTCATCTCTGGAGCCGATTGCTATCTCGGAGCCGTTGTAGCTGACCGAGTAGGACCCAAGTGTTTTAACATATATGACATTTTTCTCATTGACCGCGTCGCCCATAACAGCACCTCCCGTTTAATCAACTTGAGAAATCAGACGCGTTTTGAAACAAATTCGTAGTTGTTGCAAGTATTGAGAAGAGTCTCTTTTGTGATAACTCCGCGTTTGTAGAGATCGAACAGGCTGTTATCCATTGTCATCATGCCTTCCGCGCCCGCAGCCTGCATGGCGGACTCAAGCTGGTGGAGCTTGTTTTCGCGGATCATGTTCTGTATTGCCGGATTCGATTTAAGCACCTCGAATACAGGGGTAATCGTTCCCTCCGTAGTAGGAACAAGCTGCTGGCAGACAACGCCTCTTATGAGCTGCGCCAGCTGACCTCTGACCTGTACCTGCTGCGTTGCAGGGAACACATCCACGATTCGGTTTATGGTGTTGGCTGCGCTGCTGGTGTGCAGTGTGCTGAAGAGGAGCACGCCGGTCTCGGCGGCAGTGATTGCCGCGGAGATCGTCTCGAAGTCGCGCATCTCGCCGAGCAGTATGACGTCAGGGCTTTCGCGGAGAGCCGAACGCAGGGATTCAAGATATCCCGGCGTGTCGATAAATACCTCGCGCTGGCTGACGATGCTCTTGTTATGGGAGTGCAGATACTCGATAGGGTCCTCCATTGTTATTATATGGGATTCTCTCTGGTTGTTTATCCTGTCTATCATGCACGCAAGAGTCGTGGATTTTCCTGATCCGGCAGCGCCTGCCACGAGAACCAGCCCCGTCATGTTATCAGCGAGGGACAGAACGCTCTCCGGTATTCCGAGCTCTCTGTAATCAGGAATTCCGAACTTGATTACACGGATGACCGCTGACAGAGAACCGCGCTGACGGAACACGTTCACACGGAATCTGCCGAGCTCCGGAACAGAGAATGAAAAGTCATCATCAAGACCCTTGTCGAGGATCGTCTTCTGTCTCCGCGCAGCCGCGTATATTTCATCTATTATCGGTTCGATGACGGCAGGCTTCAGTATTTCGCCGCCCATTCTGTCCTGGGCTCCTTTGACTTTGTATGTTACGGGAAGACCCGCGATGATGAAGATGTCAGAAGCGCCCTTTAATATCGCCTGCTTAAGTATGTCCTGCAGTGTCATTGTCCTGCTCCTTTCCAGATATGCGTGAACGGATCGTCAGCATTCCAGTTCTTCTTAAGATCCCACTGTTCTATTTCAAAGTTACCGTTTCCGTCCGGCTGGGACACCCGGATCTGGAGGGTGTAGCCGTTCTTCTCAATCGTCGCCTGCCTGTCGGCGTCTGTCACAGCGCCGGCAGCTGCCAGTTCGTCGTAGTCCCTGATGAACTGCTGCCCCTCGGCTTCAAGTTCGTATCTGGCTGATGTGACGGCAGCAAAACGTTCGGCCATGACCTTGTCGGCGTTTGTCGTCGCCAGAGTCAGGGTCGCCAGAGTCGTGAGTATGATCGCTACCACAACGAGGAAGATAGCGATTGGACCAAGTCTCATCTTATGGTTCATCACTGTTCCTCCTTAACATAGTTTCCTGTGTGCAGTTGGTAGATCGCTTCGCCGTCGCCCGGATAAATGTTAATCAGTTCGTCCACATAGGTTCCGGTACTTCCGTCTTCCGGAGTGAGAGTCACTTCGATGCGGTAGCCGTCCTGGATGGCCGTGACAGTATCTCCTGAGACAGTTATGTCAGCGGCGCCGTCCATCATGCCGAGAAGATCTGCGGCTTCTTCAGCGCTGGCTGCGTCCCTTGTCACTTCCGCGGCATTCTCGGCGCAGATGACTGCCTTCGTGAGATCGCCCGCGTCAAGACTCTGCTCACGCGTCGTCATGCAGACCATGGTGATGACCACTATGACGACAAGCAAAAGCAGGAACATCAGGAACAGTTCCACGATGGAAGCGATATTGCTTTTTTTGTTGATCTTATCTCCGAACATTGACGTAGGATGCTCCTCTGTCTGTTTTGATCTCAAGCAGATCTTCTGAGATATAGCTTATTTCGAACAGGGATGTCTCCCCGATTTTGTTCGCTGTTTCAGGGTCGATCGGCGCGTCAGCTTTGCTGTACTCCTCCATGAGGGTTCCGTCGGCCAGATATATCTTATGGGTGAATCCGGTATCTCCGTCCTCGATGGAAACGCCCGGATACCCGTCGAATTCCGTCGGCGTCACCTCATCGCCGTTATGATCCTTTACCGCGGTGGCGACATAGGCGCAGACGATACGCTGGGCGTCATTCTCATACTGGCTGTCCGCCCCGTGCTGATAGGATCTGGCTGTGAAGACGACCAGAAGCAGTATGACAAGGAACAGCACCGCTATGGTCAGTGCTGACAGGATGTCCCCTATGCTCTTTGTCTTTCTGGTTTTCTCCATGACTATTTATCTCCCTGGTAAATCACCTTGACCGCAGGCGGCTGATTCTCCGCGAAGAGGTCATAGACGATCAGATAGTCTTCTTTGTTTACGGTCAGGCCGTAGTTCTCCTCGAGGTAGGCCAGACTTTCCGGATATGCGTTTTCTATAACGTAACACTGAAGGGCACGTTCCTGCACGGTCTCCTTGATGGCGTTTTCCCTGTCCGCGATGTCTTCCGCCGTTACCGTAAAGGCAGCGTAAAAGACGGCACAGACAACGATGATGGCCAGTATCACGCAAACAGTTATGAACTTGTGATTACGGATGATCTGCATGAATGGTAATCCTTTCAGGTATTCAGCCTTTGCATCAGCCGATGGAGTTCATGATGCCGATGAGCGGAACCATGAGCGATATGAGCATGAGCCCCAGTGTAATCATGAGGAAGCCTGTCAGAAGCGGCTCGACCGTGTTGGCGATGCGCGCGACGTAAGCTTCGTTGTTGTCCTTAAGGTTGGTCAGTATTTTTCTCAGGATGGAATCCAGCATGCCGCTGCGCTCCGCCGGAATGAGCATCCTGTTGTTGATCGAGTCGTAGAGTTTCTCTTCGCTTGCAGCCTGTGAAAAACTGAGGCCCGCCTGCATCTTGTCGATGCAGTTAGTCAGCTTTTTCTTAAGGCTGTCGGTTTCGGCTACGGCCATGCTCTTGGCGACTGCCTCGTCCTGCATTTCACCGCTGGAGATGAACATGTCGAAGCAGGAGGTGAAGCGGTAGAGATCCAGATTGTCGAAGAGCTGCCTGAAGGTGCTTATCTTGCAAAGGAAGTTTCTCACTGTTGCCGCTTTGCCGCTCCTCCACATGAAGACGCCGATCAGAAGCAGGATGACCAGAATGATCATGATTACCATGAGCACCTTGCACAGAGTGAAGGAAACGTTGATATAGTTCAGGGATGATGATGCCAGGCTGCCGGTCAGGTTGTTGTAGACCCCATAGAAGGCAGGGAATACAATGGCCAGCATGGCGATCAGCACCGCGATGACCATGAACAGCAGTATGATCGGGTAACGCACCGCCGACACAAATGTGTTCCTCATGGAATGCTCCGTCCTGTAGTAGTCGGACAGGTGGAAGAGAGTGTCCTCAAGCTTTCCCGTGTATTCTGAAGCGCCGACCATGTCGACAGCATAGTCAGGGAAGGCCTTTGAATCCCTCATGGAGTCCTCCAGCGATGAACCCTCGGACATCTTCCGCGCCATGGCTTCATAGGCTGCGTGGCTTTTGCCTGAGCCTTCGGATTCCTCTTTCAGAAGTCCCACCGCCTCGGAAGGCGTGATTCCCGCTTTGATCATCATGCCCATGTTTTCGAAGAATGAGCCCATTTCGTTTGCATTCATTGCAAAGCTCCTTTCGTTACTTGCATATCTATGTATTTGCTTTTAATACTGATAAACGTCCTGATAGTTCGTGCCGTCTCCGATGAAGTCGGCGTTCTGTCCGTTGGCTGAGAAGGTCAGGTCCACTCTGGTCCAGTCGCCCGGGTCTACGGAGAACTCAACCGTTGTCCAGCCTTTTTCTTCTGTGTAGAACATGTTCCACGCGTGATAGAGATTATCAGGAGCAACATAACCGAAGATTATTTTCGTTGGTATTCCCTGGCTTCTCAGCATTGAAGCGGCCAGGCTGGCGTAGTCAAAGCAGATGCCTTTGCCTGTATCCAGCACTTCATCCGGATCAGGGACGTATGTTGAGCTTACTGTTTCAGCCTCTTTATAGTCGTAATCGACTTTCTTGCATATATAATCGTAGACCTTGCCTACGAATTCGCTTTCGCTTCCGGAACTCTCAGCCATTTTGGCTGCCTCTTTTACGCAGTCGGATTCTTCGGAATAGTCAGCGTAGGTGTTTGGCCTGACGAATGGTGCGAACTCATCGTTTAAGCTCACAGAAGCGCTGGTCGAGTACAGTTCATAATAACTGTTGCCGCTGACGTTCTTCATGACCTTGATGGTGTAGGTACCGTCGCCTGACTGAAAAGGAAAGATCTGCGGTTCTCCGGTCTTCAGATCATAGGTGAAGGTTTCATCATCCTTGAAGACCTGGAGCTTGAGGCGCGTGTCGCTCTCGGCCGTAACACCGAAGTATCCGTCGTTTGCACACGACAAATCCACCTGTACTTCGCTGTTGCCGCTGGCGTCGTCATCGTGAAATTCGGCGTCATGATATTCCGCTTCGAAATCACCTTCAGTTGCCGCGCCGGATGCAGTGCTGTCAGCACTTCCGCCGCATGCAGACAAAATCAGGCATATAGTTAATGTAAGAAAGAATATTAATTTTTTTCCTGTCACAAAAGCGCTTCTCATATTGTGACACTATTATAACAAAACCATGCGGTTATGACAAAAAAATAAAAGCTTCAGAAAAGATGTTGACACTTTATGCATGCCTATGTATAATTATACCGTTATTATAATATATATGCAAAAGGAGTAATTATCATGACACAATTTACAATGGTCGACACATTCATAGTAATATGCTATATGATCGTACTGATCTGTGTCGGAATCTGGGTAGCGAAAAAGACAAAGACAACCGAAGATTTCATGGTAGCCGGCAGAAGCATAGGCATCTGGAGATTCACCGCGGCGATGGCAGCCTGCGTAATAGGCGGCTCGCTGACAATGGGGAGCACCAGACTCGCTTATGAGTCAGGCATCGGCGCCATCTGGCTGGGCGGAATCTGCGCGCTGAGCATTTTCCTGCTGAGCCTGTTCCTCAGAACGAAGCTCTCAGACATGAGAATCCTGACGACGGCGGAAGGATTCGGCGTATTCTACGGACCGCAGGCCCGTGTGCTCAGCGCCGTGGTCATGATGATATACATGTTCATGGTAGGCGTCGTACAGGTAGTAGCTGTCGGAACGATCATGAACGTCATGTTCGGATGGTCAACGCAGGTCTCCATGCTGATCGGCGGCCTGGTTGTACTGGCCTACATAGTAATAGGCGGCATGTGGGCTGTCACATACACTGACATATTCCAGTTCCTCGTCATGACAGCGGGCGTAATAATACTCTGCCCGGTCCTGGCGATTCACGGAGTGGGCGGATTCGGCGCTTTTATCGAACAGGCACCGGCGACGCATCTGGACATAACAAATCTCGGCGCGGCGAGAATCATCGCTTACATTCTGCTGTACACACCAGGATTCATAGTAGGACAGGATATCTGGCAGCGTGCGTTTACAGCGAAGAATCCTAAGGTCGCAAGACATGGTACTGCGCTGGCCGCGCTTTACATCTTCCTTTATACAGTAGCGCTCATAATCATCGGCATCTGCCTCGTGATCGTGATGCCTGATCTGGAAAACACAGACCTCGCATTCGCCACAGCGACGACAACCTTCACACCGATGGGCATCAGGGGCGTCATCATGGCGGCAGCACTGGCGGCTGTAATGTCAACTGCGTCCAGTGAGATAATGGGTACCGCGACGGTAGCGTTCAACGACCTGATCAGAAACGCGAAGCCGGACATCTCAGAGAAGACCGGCATCATGATCACGCGTATCATCGCAGTCATCGTAGGACTTCTGGCCATCGTATGCGCGCTTTGGATCCAGAGCGTACTGGTAGCCCTTGACGTTGCTTACGCATTCATTTCGGGATGCATATTCATCCCATGCGTATTCGCCTTCCTGCTCAAGAAAGTCAGTGCAAAGGCAGGACTGCTGGCGATGTGCGGAAGCTTTATCACAGTCATATTCTTCATGGTCAAGGACGGACTTGCCGCGACCTCGCCTATCATGGGCGGCATACTTGTCAGCGCGGTTATCTTCTTCATAGTAACCGCCATTGACAGAAACAAGCACGTGGTTGACATTCATGAAGACGGTACAGTCTATGTAGACGGCGTACTTCAGGAGAACAAGAGAAGAAAGTCCGCAGATGCTTTGGGGCATTAAAATTCTAAAACACGAAAATGATATTATAGACTAGTAAGGAGACGTTCTGTTACAATAGACCAGAACGTCTCTTTTATGATGCGTAAGAAAAATAGAATACAACTATCAGGAGGATAAGAATATGGAATATCATGTACAGGAACATTTGCATTACGCGGGTCTGGCGACCTGGAATCACTGTGAATGCACACAGGACATTGACGGGGCGGACATTGTTGTTTTAGGCGTTCCCTTCGATGCGGGAACGACCTTCCGTCCGGGAGCAAGATTCGGCCCCTGCGGCGTGCGGGATCAGAGCCTGATCGCCTGCTGCTTCAAGTATCCATGGGAGTACGAAATCACTAAGGAAGCCAAGGTCATCGACTATGGAGATGTCGGCTACTGGGTCGGCGCCTACGCAACGGATTTCATGGTAAAAGATACATATGAAACGGTCAAAAAAGTGATGGACGCGGGAGCCTCCCCGATTATTATCGGCGGAGACCATACGATTCCATACGGCCCGGTCCGCGCCCTCTCAGAGAGATACGGAAAACTCTCTCTCATCCACTTTGATTCCCACCAGGATTCCACGCCGAGCCAGACTACACCGGACGGGAAGAAGAACCTCTCCCATGCGAACTTCGCCTACGATCTGCAGGAGGAGGGGTGCATAGATCCGGCGAAATCAGTGCAGGTGTTCTGCAGGACGGAATTCACGGAGTGCGGGTACAATATCATACGTTCCATGGAAGCCCTGGATATGACGCCGTATGAGCTGGCGGATAAAATCAGGGGAATCGTCGGGGACAATCCTGTATATCTTACCTTCGATATCGATGCGCTGGATCCGTCTGCGGCTCCGGGAACGGGAACACCGGTCGTCGGCGGACCGACTACAGATTTTGCTCGCAAAGTGCTGATTGCTCTGCGCGGCATCAACATCGTCGGCGCTGACATGGTCGAAGTTCTGCCGGACAAGGACTTCAGTAATATAACATGCATCGCCGCTGCGACACTGGCGCAGGACCTTATGTATCTGCTTAATGAAAACAGAAGAAACAGCAGATAATGCAAAGGCAGTAAAGCGGAGGTGGAATGTGAACATAATAGATCTTACTCATGAGATCCACACGGGCATGATGGCCTATCCGGGAGATCCCGAGATTTCACTGGAGGAAGCCTGCACCCATGAAACAGACGGATGCCATGTAGATTACCTGATGTGCGGAAGCCATGCGGGCACGCACATAGACGCGCCGTACCACTTCCTGCCGGAAGGCAGGAGCATTACGGACTACCCGGTCTCCCGGTTCATAGGAGAGGGGGTAGTGCTGGACCTGAGCCGCAAGAAGCCAGGCGAAGCCATCACGAAAGAGGATCTGCTGCCTTTGCAGGAGATGGTCCGGAAGGGAGATTTTCTGGTGCTTCGGACGGGCTTATGCGAGAAGTACGGTGACGAGGCGTATTACAATCATCCGTACCTGACCGGGGAGACAGCTCATGCCATCGTCGAGATGGGTGTTCGGCTTGTTGCTGTGGATTTCCTCAACGTGGATCCAACGAAGTGGGAACAGTGGGACGCGCATCCGGTGCTGCTGGGAAATGAGGTGCTCATTGTGGAAAACCTCAATAATACGCTGCAGCTGGAGCCGGGCAGGCGTTACTGCTTTTGCTTCGCACCGATTAAGCTAAAGGGCTCCGACGGCGCGCCTATCAGGGCGTTTGCAGTGGAGAGCGAATAAGAAAACAAGATTGACAAGATATGCACACCTTTGTATAATTATTCTACGAACATAATATTTATGCAAAGGTGGTGATTGATATAGCTGGAAATATATTGAGAACCATGAAAAAGAGTATTGGAAGCGACACGATTCTGACAAAAGAACTCATCGATAATATCGATGTGATTCTTGACGCGACGCATAATGACCTGCTGATCAGCGACGGTGATGGCAAGGTGATTGCGATCAATTCCACCTTTGAAAAGATGTATGGACTGAAGAAAGAAGAGACATTGGGCAAGACGGTGTTTCAGCTGGAGGATGAAGGATTCATCAATCCGTCCATCGTGGCGCTCGTTCTGAAGGAAAAGCGCAGAATCAGCATACAGCAGAAGAATTACGAGGGCAGAGATTTCCTGGTTACGGCGTCGCCGGTCTTTGACGATGAAGGAAAGATTGCTTTCGTGTTCAGCTATTCCAGGGATATAACGGAAATACTCGAGCTCCAGAGCCAGATCAAACTGTTCAGTGAGGAGCTGGACCGGCTGCGCGGAGCGGAGTCCGAGGATAAAATCATAAGTGTCTCCAAAGCGTCAAAGGATGCATGCACACGCATGAGGACCATCGCGGCTTATGACGCCAGCGTGATTCTGACCGGAGCGTCGGGCGTCGGAAAGACCTTGTACGCACGGCACATTCATAAACTGAGCGACAGAAGGGACGGCCCTTTCATAGAAGTGAACTGCGCAGCAATACCTGAGACGTTGATGGAGTCCGAACTCTTCGGCTACGAGAAGGGTGCGTTTACAGGCGCATCGGAAAAAGGAAAGGCCGGCTTTATTGAGCTGGCGGACAAAGGCACGTTATTCCTGGATGAGATCTCTGAGATGTCGCTGCCTTTGCAGGCCAAGCTGCTTTCGGTGATTCAGGACAAGACCGTTACACGCGTCGGCGGTGTAAAACCAAAGAAGGTCGATTTCAGGCTGATCACCGCTACAAACCAGGACATTTCCAAGGCGGTGGCGGAGGGAAAATTCAGAGAGGATCTGTTTTACAGACTGAACGTACTGAATCTCAACGTACTTCCGCTGAAGGAGAGAAAAGAGGATATCATTCCGTTGTGTGAGCACTTCCTCGAAGCGTTTAACAAGCGGTACGGCAGGCATAAGGAGTTTGACGCGAAAGCGCTCCAGAGCCTTCTCGGTTACGCATGGCCGGGAAATGTCAGAGAACTGTCGAATGTAGTTGAAAGAACTGCCATGATGACGGATAGCGATGTCATCAGCGCAATAGATTTCAGCTCCCGGGTTGAAGCGGCAGATTCACCGGAGGATGATTTCTTCGAGGTCATCGATCTCAATCAGCGAATGGAGGAAACAGAGAGAGAAATCTTCGTCAGAGCATGGAAAAAGTACGGCAGTTCAACGAAAGTTGCGAAAGCGCTTTCGATCAGTCAGCCGACAGCATATAGAAAACTAAAAAAGCACATAGACGATTATTCAGAGTAGAATAGTAAAATTCAAATATGAATAAATTTGTGGGCAAACAGCGCGATTTTATTCTATAATGAATACAACGCGCTGTTTCCCGTTAAAAGTGCTTGATATAAAAGGGTTTAGGGGTTGGCACAATTATTGCGACGTACTATATTCACAGGATAAGACGACAAATCGGTCGTTATTCTGAAGCGATGAAAAGGAGGACTTATATAATATGGAAAAAAAGCAAGTGACCATTGCATGCTGTCAGATGCAGTCTGCATTGGGGAAAAAGCAGGAGAACATCGATAAAATGATTTCCATGCTTGAAGAGGCTGTTTCAAAATATGATCCTGATCTGGTGATTTTTCCGGAATTGGCAGTGACCGGTTATGAATGCGGCGATCTGTATGAAGAACTCGCGGAGCCATTTCCGGAAGGTGAATCCATTGGCGTTTTCTGCGAACAGGCAAAAAAATACGGCGTGCACATCGTTTTCGGGTTTGTTGAGAAGGCTGAAAAAGAAGGCAAAGCCGTCGTCTACAACACAGCTGCACTCATCAGTGATCAGGGCGAGCCTCTCGGGTGTTACAGAAAGACCCATCTTGTTGACGGTGAGGAGACAAGGTATTTTGAGAAAGGAACAGAGTACAATGTTTTCGACACGTCAATCGGCAAGATCGGAATCATGATCTGCTGGGACATGGCTTATCCGGAAGTCGCCAGGATTCTCGCTCTGAAGGGAGCGGAAATCATCGCCGTTCCGGCAGCGTGGGAAACTGAGCCGAATGAAGGAGACTGGGAGATTGTCAATACGGCGAGATCCTTTGATAATGTCCTCTATCTCGCGTCATGCAACCACGTCGGAACCGACCGCGAGCTTACATTCTTCGGAAGAAGCCAGATTGTCGGACCGCTCGGAAGACAGCTGACGGCAGCAGGTGACAGCGACGAGATCATAAGCGCGGAAGTCGATCTTTCGGTTCTTCCGGAGCTGAGAGAAGGATACTATGTGCTTCTCAAGGACAGAAATCCGGCGACATACGGACCGATAACTGAGGAATAATCAAAGTCATACTTAATCATTATTGCATTGAGAGGAGTAATAAAATGCAGAACGAACAGACAAAGTCCTTCAAGGAGCTTCTTCAGGAAGAGCTTGAAGACAGGATCGAGGAGATAGAGTCTCCTGACTATGAATACGTCCCAAGGCTGACAAAAGGGGACTACATCGGCATGGTGGTCACGGCCGCCATATGTGTTGTTATTATAATAGTAGGAATAGTGTAAAGCGGGAAGGAGGTGGAATCGATGAATAACAATGAACTTAATGCTAATCAGGAAGCTGTATTTGGAATCATTCCGTTAAGCAGCAAGGAGAGAACCCACGGTTTCTGGGCGATCGCCGCAGTTACAATCGTATATTCCATGGCGCCTTGGTGCTTTACACAGGGCGGCGCGATAATTTCCGTTATCGGGCTTAAGGCAGCGCTGACCAATACGATCGGCGTAATCGTGCTGTTCAGCATCGTATACCTTCTTGCCGTAATCATACCGACAAGAGAAGGAATTGACACATGGATATATCAACGGGCGTGTTTCGGATACAAGGGAATCGTCATCATCTGGTTTGTTGCAATTTTCGCAACATGGGGATGGGAAGCAATTCTCGCTGAGATCCACGGAACTTCAATCAGCGCGCTGTACACAATCGCGACCGGAAATGTGCTGTCTGACTCATGGATTCCTTGGCTCGGCGCAACAAGCGTCATCATCGGCTTCATAATAGCGCTGATGGGACCGAACGTTATAACCAAAGTATCATACGTTGTTATTCCGGGCATCATCATCGCCTGCATCGTACTTCTGACCTTCGTGTTCAGAAACTATTCATGGGGCGAGCTGATGGACATGGAAGCTGTTTATCCGATCAGCGACAACTTCAGAGAAAACTACATGGTAGCGACGGAATGGAATCTGGCCTTTGTATGCGCCTGGTATACAGTTCTCGGCGTAATTCCTAGGCTGGCCAAATCAGAGCGCGGAAGCTACTGGGGATTCATGACAGGATTCGGCGTAGTATACGCGCTGATCGCATGCGTCGGTGCTTTTGGAGCGCTGGCTGTATCCGACATGGCGGGCGTATATTCCAATGACCCTTCAATCTGGTTCAGCGAAATGGGCGGCGGCCTGGCGATCCTTTCGATGGTATGCCTGATCTGCTCCAACATTTCAATCATGGCCGTGGCGATGTACAGTCTTTCGGTCAGCACCAAGGTTATTCTTCCGAACTGGACTTACCGCAAGATCCTCATCGCATGGTCGATCTGGGTACTGTTCCTCAACTTCACAGGCGTTGTAATGAATTACTACAGCGTATTCCTCTCCGTTATCGGCTTCATCGGAGGCCCTACGGTAATCATCTTCCTGGTTGACTACTTCCTCGTAAGAAAACAGAAGATATCGATCAGAGATATGTTTGAGCAGGAGGAGAAAAACGCGTACTACTATACTAAAGGATTTAATGTTCTGGGTTACATCGCTTTGATTGCAGGAACTATAGCGTATTTCCTCGTATATGATCCAATCAACGCCGTGGCGAAAATGGAGATTTTCAATATAACTACAGGAACAGGACTGTCCTGTCTCGTGGCAGGCCTTATATATGGATTCGGTTCGATGATTCCATCTGTAAAGGCATATCTGCTTAAGGACAAGACTGTCAAGGCAGAGTAACAGCAAAAGCAGGAGGCAAGTATGAGCAAAGTTAAAGTGGATTTCAGCAGGTGCAAGGGCTGTTTCCTGTGCACCAGCGTGTGCCCTAAAGGCGTGCTGATTCCGTCCACGGAACTGGGCGCGAAGGGTTTCGAAATCGTACAGATCGATGAAGAAAAAGAATGCATTGGATGCGGCGCATGCTATAAGATGTGCCCGGATTACTGCATAGAAATTACGGACTAAGGAGGCAGAACTATGGCAAAAGTATTAATGAAGGGAAATGAAGCCCTGGCTGAATCCTGT
>CADAHK010000006.1:0-13819 GCA_902787725.1 uncultured Eubacteriales bacterium
AAAGCACCGTCTATAGCCGCTCCTGAAGCAGCTATAACTGATGCCAGCGAACCTGCCGCAGCTTGTTTCTTATCCATATCCTTTTATTCTTCCTCTTCTCTGAATTATTTCTTCATATAGGTATTTTACCACGAAACAGCATGCACGGATATAAAAAAACCCACAAACATTTCTCTTCTCGGATAGAATTGGATCATGGCCATATCTTCTCAGTATGGCGCATATTTCTTTTTTCCACCCGCCAATACATTGCAATATCTTTCACTCACTTTCGCCCCATGACAATGAAATTCTTTGGCGACACATACTCAGCATCTATACCCTCTGGCATCAGCCATTCTCTCCATACATGTTTCAGTATCCACCCATCTTCTTGCCGCATATCTGCGATGGTACTTTCTTCTTCAGAAATCTCAACTCTCCAGATCATTACGCTCGGATACGGTTTCTCGTATTCCCCGCCGTACATCAATAGATAGCTACCCCGTTCTGTTTCAAAGACTTTGCCTTTCAGATGATTTGTCGAAAGCAAAACTCCTATCATTTCAAAATCATTAACTGCAATGTTTGCCAGGATCACATCCTGCATTTTGGTTGTGCCCGGCTCAAGAGCAACATGCCACATTGTATTACTCATTTAATACGCTCCTTCCTTTGTCACCATAAAAAGCGCATTAAAAAAGTCCCATCGCTGCGATAGGACTTTGATTCTAAGTATGTCCCCATCGCTCAGGCTTTAGCACCTTACCACAAAGGCAGGTTGCTGCACGATCACCGGGCCTGTCCCTAACGTGCTCTTTATGGTCTGATTAACTTGTTCATTAATCTTATATCATGCTTTTGCAAAGCCTTCAACAGCAAATTGCATAGCGTCTTTTTAGTTGGAATGTATTTACCGTCACCATGCTTTCCATCCCTTTTCCCATATCTTATATCTCATATTTCCGAAGATCGATTCCTTGTTTCTGTGCCATTTCAATCAGTTCCTCATCAGAAGCCCGTTCTATGTCAGGTGTTTCAGCTAACTCCAGCATATCTTTTCTTAATTTGTCTATATCGATAATCATTTTCTATTCATCCCTATGCACTTAATGTTACATTTTTCGATTCCGATAACGACCCTTTTCGGAATAGTAGCTGTTTTGACACCTAATTACACCATATTATGGCCGATTTTGATTTCTTGGTTGCGGGGGAAGGACTTGAACTTGCGGCGTCCGGCTTGTACCAACGGTTCCAGCGTTTTCGGTCCAATTCATCCCCTTATTTTTCTCCACTATTTTGATTATATGCAGTCTTTTGGCGCTCTGTATGAGCCGTATTGGTTTACTACATCACGCTCGCTCTGCGTTCATTGTACTGACGATGTGTCTTTCCTCACCCTCAAAGAAGGTGCAGTACGGGGTAATTTCGCCGAATGTTTCCGGTTCATTATTTGCATGCGTGAAAATATCTTCGTTGAAAACGACCATATTCGCCTTCTTCCCCGCTTCAATGGATCCCATTTTATCGGCGAGCCGCATCCTTTCTGCATTGATCATCGTATACCCGTGAATGAGCTGTTCGATGGTCAGTTTCCCGTCAAGGGGCGGTCTGACACTTCCGGGATACTTCTCCGGATCAACCGGAACCAAAGGGTCGACTCTTGTCATCGCGATCTGCATGCCGAGCATAGGGTTTGCCCTTTCGGCCTCCTGATAGCTGAACACGTCGCTTGAGAAGCCGACCTTGCCGCCGTCAGCGATGACCTTCGTAAAGTCATGCATGGTTTCCCACCGTTCCTGTCCCAGAAATGGTATCGCTCCTTCCCCGAAATATCCGCCAGCCCAGTGGGGTGTGTAATCGATATAGATTCCAAGTTCCCTGACTCTGTGGATGTCATCGGGATGTATGATTTCACAGTGCGCGAGGCATACCTTGATGCACCATTCGTCACCGCAAATCTTCTGCGCTTCTTCAACGGCGTCGCACATCAGTCTGAATGCTCCATCGCAGATCGTGTGGACATGGAAATCGATCTTTTCCTGATTGAGCCTGACCAGAATGTCCCGGACTTGTTCCATGGATGCATACGCTTCTCCGCAGCTGCTGCCGGTCGGATCATTATGGAAAGGCTCCGTGCTCAGGCAGTCACCCATTTCATTCGTTCCGTCTATGAAGAACTTGATTGTATTGCATCGGATGTGATCTGTTGTGTACTGTTCCTGCCATCTGCGAAGCGTCGCGATGGATTCCTCAAGGTCATCTGGTTCACCTAAAATAGAAGTAGCTTCATAGTACATCCCCAGCTTTCCGGCACAGTCGAGATCATATACATACTTGAAATTCTCTTCTCCTTCAGTAAATCCATCCATCATGCACATGACGCCATACTGCCTGAAAAAGTCAAACAGCGGTTTTGACATCTCATCGTTCATGACTGTCTCAGGTCTCCAGCCCAGTTTGTCAAAAATCCCTTCGTCACCTTCCACAACAGATTCCAGAGCCCAGCCGGTATAATCCCCATTCTCATCCTGCTTGAATTCAGGCTCACCTATGGGGCTTTTGCTGTGGGGTTTGCCATCCTCACCGGTCAGCATTTCAAGCGCAGCCGAATTGTACCAGCATGCGTGATCGCCAAAGTCCTGTATACGTGCGGGTCGGTCACTGATGATTTCATCCAGCAGCTTTTTATTCGGTCCTTCCGGTCCGAAGGTTTCCGTGAAATAGCTTTCATAGTAGAAATAAGGTTTAACTTCTTTCGGATATTTCTCCGCAAATGCTTTAATGTTTGCGAGAAGCTCGTCTTTATCCTTTGTCAGCGTTCCTCTGACAAACCAGTATGTCTTGGATACGGTTGCCGGATGTGTATGTCCGTCCAGAAGTCCGGGGATAATCGTTTTGCCTTTCATATCAATGATTTCAGCACCGCCGCCTGCAAAAGCCTCCGCGCCTTCATTATCACCGACATATGCAAAGTCTTTGCCCTCGATGGCAACCGCTTCCGCCCAAGGCATCTCAGGATTCTCCGTATAGAATCGTCCATTAATCAATACTTTGTTAACAGTCATTTCATTCTCCTGTTTGTATGCTTTCATGTCTGTTATGCGACTTCGCTGAAGTCCATCTCAGGCGGCATTTCTTTGAAGCCCTTAGTCTTGATGCCGAGGATGATGGCGCCCAGTGCCAGCCATGAGAACCCGACGATCTTAGCAGTAACCGAAAGCTGGCACCACAGGAAGAGGGTCGCGCCTCCGCCGATGATCGGCAGAACGACATACTTGAAGAAATTACTTGTTCCTCTGAGCTTATCCTTATGCCAGTACGCTCCGATAACACAGGCGTTAACGAGAACCATTCCCAGAAGTCCGCCGAAGCTGCACAGGTTGGCAGCGCCCAGTACCTGTCCCTGGAAGAGCAGTGCTGAGAGACCTGCGATACCAGCAAGCAGTACGTTGAAGGAAGGCGTCTTGAATCTTGGGTGAATGTATCCGAAGATCTTCTTTGGCAGGAATCCGTCACGCGCCATGTTGTAGAGGATTCTGGATGATGAGATGTTTCCTGCGATGCAGCATCCGATGCATGCGATGGTGTTGACCGGAACAAATACCGTGTTCATCCATCCCAGTCCCAGGTATACGTAGTATTCTGTTACCGCTGTGTTCGGGTCCTTGAGCATGCCTTCCTCGTAAACCCAGCCGCAGTTGAACAGATATGCTGTAACAAAGAAGCTGATCGCCGTATATATAACGATAATGATGACAGCTGCCGGAACGGTCTTCGTAGGATTCTTCGCCTCGCCTGCCAATGTGGTCGCGATGTCGAATCCGATGAACATCTCACACATGATCGCGGCCCCTTGCAGGACTCCGCCCCACATGATTGTCTCCGGTGACATGAATGCTTTCATGCTCAGCAGGGTTCCCGTAGACTGCGGCGCATCTGTCAGAACAAACTTAACGATGAATACCATTGTTATGATCAGCATAAAAATCGGTACAATAATGTTGATCAGATTTACAAAGGATGCGACTCTGACACCGATAAAGTTGCAGAGAAATACGAAGATGATCGTCAGAATCGTGAACACGTTCGCCGAAATCGACGGGAACAGGATGTTCAGGTACAGTCCGCTTGTCAGATAGCAGATCATCGGCATCAGGAAGTAGTCCAGGATCATCAGCCACCCGGACATGAATCCGAGCCGCGGGCCGAAAGTTCCGCCTACGTATGTATAAACCGAACCTCCCTGAATGTACTTCTTACCCATGTTGGCGTATCCGAATGCGGCGAAAATCATGACGACACCTGCAATCAGTACGACCAGCGGGAATGCACCGCCGGACATCTGATTGACGATGCCGTAATACATGACGATACATGCCGGGCAAAGCCAGGCCAGTCCGTTGACGACCAGCTGCCGTGTGGTGAGCACACGGTCCATCTCTGTGGATCCATTTTTCTGCTCAGTTACCTGCGCGCTTTCTGCTGTCTCAGCTGCTGCAGCCATTACTTCTTTTTCTTCCATAATAGCCTTTCCTCCTTAGATAATTGATAGATTTGCCTTTGATTTATGATTCCGAGGCTGCGTCGTAAACGAGCTTGCCTTTGAATATCGTTTTATCGATCCGGATGGCGTAGATGTCTTCCGGTCTGGTGTTTTCAAGATCGGAATCCAGAACCACCAGCTCCGCTGACTTGCCTTCTTCAATGCTTCCGGTGTAGTCTTCGCCGAACATCTGGAACGCGCCGTTTATACTCAGCGCCTTGACGGCTTCCGCAAGCGCTGCCGGCTTCTCATCACCCAGAACCTGCCCCTTGAATTTCTCGTAGCCGATAGCGCCCGGGGTAATGGATCTGGTCATGGCCACACAGATCTCCTGCATGGTATCGGGCGGCGGCGTGACTGGGTAATCTGTCCCAAAGGCAACAGTAACGCCGTTGTCGATGAACTTCCGGAACGGGTATGACTGAAGAGCCTTTTCTGCGCCGAACATTTCAATTTCACCGGAGACATCCGCCTCCAGCATCATCCATGCCGGCTGGCAGTTGGCGATGATCTGCTCTCTTCCCATAAGCTCTGCTGTCTCATCCGGCGTAATCATGACATGCGCAATGACATTGCGCGGCTTCCTGCCGGCGATCTGCTGTGCTTTTGCCAGGCATTCGGCGCTCTGCTTCACGGACTTATCTCCCATAGCGTGTACATGCACATTGAATCCTGCTTCCATTGCTTTCTCTGCGCAGTTAACAAAAACGTCATCCGGCCAGTAAAGCGGTGCATTGAAATCATGAGGCTGACCGATGGCATCGCAGAACTCCGGCAGATATCCGTCGATCATGCTGAACATTCCCTCTGCGAACATTTTGATTGTATCGATACGGAAGTCTTCATCCACGTTATCCCTGCCTTTGCGCGCGATATATTCCGGCAGCTGCTCCTCATACTTGTCCGGTTTGAGATGGTACACTGCACGCATTCTGAGTGTCAGTCTGCCTTCCTCCGCCAGTTGTCTGTATGCTTCTCTCGCGTTATCACTGTGCATGCAATCCTGCACGAAAGTGACGCCGTATTTATTGGCGCATTCATGCTGATACCAGAGAATCGATTCCTTATACTGCTCCACCGTCAGGTCATATCCCGGAACCCCCGTCTTGATGTAGTCCATGGCCTCAGGATCATTGAAGACACCCTGTGGATAACCGTTCTCTTCCCGGTAGATGCAGCCGATAGAAGTGTCCGGTGTGTTCTCGTCCACGCCAGCGATTTCGATGGCCTTCGTATTGGCCCACAGATTATGCTGACAGAAGGACTCCAGAATGACCGGTCTGTCCGCACAGACCTTATCGATATCCAGACGGCTTGGCATTCTCTCTGCCGGGCTGAAATCCTGGTAGATCCAGCCGGTTCCCCGGATGACCTTCTCATCCGGATGGCTGTCCACATATTCCTTGAGCCGTCCCATGAGAATACTGATAACATCTTCGGCGCTCTGTCCTTCCTCGCGGTAGACGCCGAACAGATCTGCTCCCGCCATAGACGCCGCAGCGATTGATGGGTGACAGTGTGCATCACATAGTCCGGGCAGAATCGTGTTGCCATTGCAGTCAATGATTTCAGTGTTCTCTCCTGCCAGATTCATGATTTCTTCTTTATTTCCGATCTTCAGGATTTTTCCTTCTCTGACAGCAACGGCTTCGCCGCGCACGATCTCGTCATTCAGTTTCACGGAATAGACCTTGCCGTTTGTCAGAATCAATTCCGGTGCTTTCATTTCCTTTACCTCCGGTTTGGCTGTTCTTGCTTTTTCCTGTTTTTATGATATTATTAGTACAACGTTAAAAAAATACCTTATAAATAGTTGTTTTTGATTATTTATTTATCAATTTGACTAATTTCTGCAAACAAATACAATGAAACAGCAACTTAATTTATGCAAGGCCATAGAGCCGGATTACATCCCGGGTACCGGCGTGCAGGTACAGCTGCTGAATATCCGCAAGCTGGACACCCACTACCATGAAAAAGCTCTCGAACTGATCTTCTGTCTGGAGGGATCAGTCTGGGGACACATCGCGCACAATCACCTCCATCTGAATTCGGGGGATCTTGTTACCTTTGACCGGGAGGATGTGCACAATGTGTTTGCTGACCAGGACAATCTCTGCCTGGTTGTTCACCTCAATCTGGACCATCCGGATTTCTCTGAGGACAATCTGATCAATACGATTTATTCCTGCACCACACACCCGGACTTCACCCGTCACCCGGAATCTGTTCAGCTGGTCTGCGACATGATGCTGGCCCTCATGTATGAGGCCTCTTCCGGACACACCGACAGCACATCGACCTGTGAGAATATCCGGCTGAATCTGGTTGATATCCTCACCAGACGGTTCTCCTGGTTTTCGATTGAAGAATGGTACGCCCATGAGGATCTCTACAACCCTGACGATGAGAAGTACGCTGACCGTTTCCGCAAAATCCTCTCCTACATCATGCAGCACTACCGCGAAAAGATCACCGTATCCGGTCTTTCTGATACGATTTTCCTGAATCCCTCATACATCTCCAGCTTCCTACGGCGAACCACCTTTCATTCCCTGACGGAAGCAGTGAACTATTTCCGGTGTTTCTACGCCCAGAAGCTTTTGCTTCAGACCGACCTTCCTGTGGGGGAAATATCAGCGCTGTCGGGTTTCTCTTCGCAGAAATATTTCTACAAGGCTTTCAAATATTTCTGGCAGACAACGCCCCTGCAGCACCGGCGCCAGTTCGCCATCTACGCAAGCCAAAAAGAGGAATACTATACGTATTCCCCTTCCGAAGCGCAGTCTATTATAAAGGATTACATCGCCGACCGGCAGGTGCTGAAAGCCGTCAGGCAGGTGTGAGCCAACATTCTTGTGCAGTGATTTGTCACTCTGTAGCATCTTTCTTTTGCCACGATTTGATGTTGATTTATTCAACATCAAATGTGAATTGCCATCGCACATTTTACGGTCTATAGATATTGAATATAATGGTTCCAGAAGTCATCCCCACAAATACAGGGTTCGAGTCCTTCCTCACCCATAATCGAAGTCGTGAAATCGGCACTGAAATCATAGAAAATGAGAAATCTTCGAGTCCTGTCTGACTCAAAAACCATCCCCACAAAAAATCCCACTTCTGTCACTTTGTGCGTAGTTTTTACAGATTTGTACGAGTTCTGAGGAATGGCGAAAACGTTGAAATTTCAAAGAAAATGAGCTATATCAAAGGCTCCCGGATTTCTCCGAGAGCCCATTTTTTTGGTTGCGGGGGAAGGACTTGAACCTTCGGCCTCCGGGTTATGAGCCCGACGAGCTACCAACTGCTCCACCCCGCGACGATTATTTAGTTGGTACCGGCGACCGGGGTCGAACCGGTACGGGTATTACTACCCACGGGATTTTAAGTCCCGGGCGTCTGCCTATTCCGCCACGCCGGCACATAGACAACTCTTCTAAAAAAATGGCTCCGAGGGTGGGGCTCGAACCCACAACCTACCGGTTAACAGCCGGTTGCTCTGCCATTGAGCTACCTCGGATTATTCATCTTTTGCCCTGACGGCAAGAAATATTATACATCTGCCGTCAGAGCATGTCAACACAATTTGATTCCCATTTCGCAGGTTTATTGTTTCCTGCTGCGCGGTCTGATCTTGGCTTTTCTAAGACCTTTTTCCTTTGCTTCTTCCGGTTCAGTCTCACCCGCGTCCGCAGCCTCAGCCACTGCCTCTTCAGCGTCGGCGTCTCCCGGAGCTACCGGTGTTTCAGCCTCCGCCTTTGCGGCTTCTGTTTCTTCAGCCTTTGCAGCTTCATCTGCCGCAGCCAGTGCCGATTCAGGCTCAAACTCATCCAGTTCACTGGTGTCGAAGCTCTCGCGGCTCTCCTCAGGAATAGGTTCAGGCTCTTCGTCCTCGATGCGCTTGTTCTCCTTCTGGGTGTCCTCGACGAGCTTCGCCTGGTCTTCAGCCTGCGCTTCCTCGATCATTCTGATCTTCTCAGAGAACTTCTTGACGTTCGCGCGGTCGTCCTGCGCTTCGTAAATCTGCAGCAGTTCCTTCATGGTCTCCACATGGCTGCCGTTGATCATGAGCACCTTCTTGAACTCGGCGACCGCATCGGATATCTGGTCCGCCTGTACATAGCCTCTTCCAAGATAGTAGTGCAAAGGCCACCAGTCCTTGAACTGGCTCTTCAGGTAAGGTTCAAGGATGTCGATACCCTCCTCGTAGCGGCCGGCTCCGATCTTAAGGCATCCGTCCTCTATCGCCACAGGATGCGCAATCTGGTTGAGACGCTTTGTAATCTCCCTGCGGTCCTTGCCGTTTCTGCCGAACTTCAGGTAATCCTGCCATGCCAGCTTGGCTTTGCCGTAGAGACCCATGTTGAGGTAGGAGTATCCCAGATAGTAGTAACCCATTGCGAATCTAGGGTGCGTCTCCGTCAGAATCTCGAACCAGTCGAGAGCCTCAGCCTTGAAACGTCCGATGTATTCTTCGTTTTTGCTGTGCTCATACATTACGCGGCACGCGCGGGCGTATGAGTACATGGCGTGCATGTAGTCGTACTTCATGCAGAGGGCCGCTCTGAAGTGGATGCACGCATTGTCCATTTCTCCATTTTCAGCGGCGTCTCTTCCCTCTTTCATCATTCCTTCATAGAGCTTGTAGTTGTAGAGCTTGCTGAGAATCGCGCAGTAGTCCTTCGTGTATTTGAAGTGAGGATCGCATCCCATGACCCAGGCCATGTTCTCCGCCAGAACCAGGAAGTCGATGCCCCTGCCTCCCGCGAATTCCTTGACCTCTTTGCGCCGGAGCGGAACTGGTACGCCCTTCATAAGATGTCCGGCCTTGTTGTGCGCCATGAATTCTTCTGAAAACTCTACGAAGACGAATTTGTTCAGGTACTTCTTGAAGTATCTTCCGATTCTGTCCTCACGCAGCTGTATGTCCACTTCCTCTCTCGGCCTGATAACTGTTCTTGTAACGCCGAGGGCCTGAAGAATGTTGCCATCCTCCTTGTGCACCATCTGCTGCTGTTCCATTTTCTTTGCTTTTCTGCTCATTTTATCTCCCTGATTTTAATTCCTATAATGCGCGGAATCTCTCATCCTTTAACAATCTATCATCCGACATGGCCTTCCTGATAAGATCCATCATCGCCTCCCTGTCATCCGGCAGGTTGCCCTTGAGCGACAGGTAGTTCGACGCGTGGTTGCTGCGGAAGACGCATTTCTTCGTAACTTCCGTGTTCTGGAGCATCAGCAGGGTCTCCGCCATGACTTCCTCTGCCGACAGAAGCTCCATCTTGCCGCTCTCTATGTCCTTTGCCATAGGAACCGACGGATCGACCAGCAGCGTGAGGAGCGCCACATACGACGGGCTCATCTCGCTTATCATCTTGCCGGTCTCTATTGCGTGCTCTCTCCAGCCTGCCCTGCCCGCAAGTCCCGAGATGAACGTCACCGAAGCCATCATTCCGCTTGCCTCGATCTTCTTCACTCCGTCTATTATCTGCTGACGCGTTTCGCCTTTGTTTATGTCTTTGAGAACCTTCTCGCTCCCCGACTCGGCGCCGATGTACACCATGGTGATTCCCGCCTCGTAGAGCTCTCTGAGTTCTTCATCAGTCTTCTTAAGGGCGTCGTTGGCTCTCCCGTACACCGTCACCCTCTCGCACTCAGGGAAGTTCTCCTTTATGTACGAAAGAATCGGCAGGAGCCTGCTGTTGGACAGGCACAGAGCGTCTCCGTCGCAGAGGAATATGCGCTCGACCCTCGGGTAGCTTTTGCGCGCCCATGCCAGGTCCTCAAGCACGTCCTCCAGCTTTCTTATGTGAAATTTCTTATCCTTGTACATGCTGCAGAATGTGCACTTGTTGTGCGTGCATCCCACAGTGACCTGAACGATGAGGCTGTACGCCTCGCTCGGCGGTCTGTAAATATTGCCTTCGTATCTCATGCAAAAAGCTCCGTATCTCTACTACATCTTCTCCGGCGCCTTCATGCAGAGGATATCCAGCCCGTTTCTGATGGCTGTCTGCGCCGCTATTACCATGGCCACCTTGGCCACCTTCTCGTCCTCGTTGTCCACCAGGATGTGTTCATCGTGATAGAACTTGTTGAAGGCCTGAGCAATGTCCACCAGGTGTCTCGTTACGATGGACGGCTCGTACTTCTCTCCGGCTTCCAGGATGACATCCGGGAATCTGTAGAGCAGCGAAGTGAGCGCGTGGGCGCTTTCGCCGGTCAGGTACTGCGGATCGAAGCCTGCCTTTGCCTTTGCGACTACATCATCACCTGCGTTGCGGAGAATGCTGCAGCTGCGGGCGTATGTGTACTGTACGTACGGACCCGTCTCGCCTTCGAAGTTCAGAACGTGCTCCCATGAGAAGACATAATCTTTGATTCTGTAGTTTGAAAGCTCGTTGAATACGACAGCTCCGATTCCGACCGCCTTGGCGACCTCCTCGACCATCTCAGGGTCGGCGTCAGGGTTCTTCTCCTTGATTATCTCGCGTGTCTTGTCTACGGCGCCGTTCAGAACGTCCTCAAGGAAGACGACTCTGCCCTCACGGGTTGACATGGTTCCGTCAGCCAGGCTTACGAGTCCGAACGGAACGTGTACGCAGTCTCTGGCCCACTCGTAACCCATGAGCTCAAGAACCTGTATCCACTGCTGGAAGTGCAGATTCTGCTGGGAAGCTACTACGTAGATGTTCTTGTAGAAATCATATGTCTCCTTGCGGTATACTGCCGCAGCGATGTCACGTGTAATGTACAGTGTTGAACCGTCTGACTTCTGGATCAGAGCAGGAGTCAGACCGTAATCGTCAAGGCGTACCAGTCTTGCGCCTTCGTCTTCCTCCATGAGACCTTTGTCCTCCAGTTCCTTTATGAAACGAGGCATCTTGTCAGAATAGAAGCTCTCGCCCGCGTATGAATCATACTTGATTCCAAGCATGTCATATACTCTGCTGAACTCCTTCAGGGACTCATCTCTGAACCACTGCCAGATTTCCGTCTCCTCAGGCGCTCCCTGCTCCAGCTTGGCGAATGTAGCTCTCGCCTCATCCTCGAGGGACGGATCCTTCTCCGCCTCTTCGTGGAACTTGGTATAGTATCCGAGCAGAGTCTTTATTGGCTCATTTATTACATCTTCCTTGTTGCCCCAGTGTCTGTACGCCACAATCATCTTGCCGAACTGAGTTCCGTAATCGCCCAGATGGTTGATTCTTATTACATCGAATCCCAGATAATCATAGATGCGCGCAATCGACGCTCCGATAACTGTGCTTCTGATGTGTCCAATGTGGAAAGGCTTGGCGATGTTAGGCGATGAGTACTCGACAACTACCGGTCTGTTCTGGCCTACGTCGCTCTTTCCGAAGTCGTCTCCCTTTTCAATTACCTCTGAGATAACCTCATCTGCAAAGGCTTCCCTGGCGATGAACATGTTAACATAGGCGTTAACCTGCTCTACCTTGGCGAACATCGGATCGTCCGCTATCGCTTCCGCGATGCCCTTTGCGATCATAGGAGGAGCCTTTCTCAGTATCTTAGCCAGCTTGAAGCAAGGGAAAGCGTAGTCTCCCATCTTGCTGTCGGCCGGTATTTCGATCATGGCTCTGATCTCGTCCTTTTCCAGTCCTTCTACCTGAGGCGCTATAAGATCTGTGATTTTGTCAACATACTGAAGCATTTTTATTCCTTCTTTCTACTTGAATTTAACTACTGTAACGCCGTCTCCGCCCTCATCGAAGGCGCCCCGGCGGTAATCTTTGATGTTCTTGTTCTTCCTGAGCGCGGCGCGTATGCCCTTGCTCAGAATTCCCTCTCCCCGGCCGTGAATAATGGTCACTTCACCAAGGCCTGAGATAAAAGCGTCATCTATATATTTTTCCACATCCATAAGCGCATCGTCAAGGTTTTTTCCCCTCACATCTATTGATGTTGACACTGTTTGCGCCTTTTGCCTGTACATTGAGCCGTAATTTGAGGTTTTGCGCCCGGATGCGGCCTTTCTGGCCGGCTGATCGATGAGCATTATGTCCGTGACGTTGACGCCTATTTTCATGGCCCCTATCTGGACCTGAAGGTCTCCCTTCTCATCCGGAAGCTCGCACACCTCACCGTTCTGCCCCAGAGTCAGTATCTTGACTCTGTCCCCAAGACTCAGCATGTCAGGATCAACAGGCTTGTCGTTGGTCTCGCGCTTTATGGTGTTTCTGTTCTTCTTCTCTATGGCTCTGAGCCTTCTGCGGCCCTCGTCGAATCGCTTGGTGCGTTCGCCCATGCTCTCAAGACGGGCTATCTCCTTGAGCTCTTCCCTGAACTCATCCGCAGTCTCCTTTGCCTCGGCTATTATCTCTCTGGCCTCCTCACGAGCCCTCCGAATCTCCTTGTCCGTCTTCTCCTCGAGCTTTCTTGCCTTTGCTTCAAGCTCATCCTGGCGGATCTTCATCTCGCGGGTAATGCGGACCGCTTCATCACGTTCCGCCTCCGCGCGCTTCTTGTCCTCCTCAATGGCCGATATTATGTCTTCGAAGACTATGTCTCCGCCCTCGAGCATTGAAGCCGCCCTGTCCGTGATTTCATCCGGAAGTCCCAGCTTTCTCGATATCTCGAACGCGTTTGACTTTCCCGGGAGTCCGATGGTAAGCCTGTATGTCGGGCTGAGCGTCTCCACGTCGAACTCCATTGAGGCGTTTTCCACTCCTTCGGTGGAAATGGCGTATTTCTTCAGCTCAGTGTAGTGGGTCGTCGCGATGGTGCATGCGCCGCGCGCCGCAAGGCTCTCAAGTATCGAAATGGCCAGAGCCGCGCCCTCGGTCGGGTCGGTTCCCGCTCCAAGCTCATCCAAAAGCACCAGGCTCCTGTCATCGGCTTCTTCCATTATCTCAACGATGTTGGACATGTGGGACGAGAACGTGGAAAGGCTCTGTTCTATGCTCTGTTCGTCGCCTATGTCAGCGAATACGTTTTCATATACAGGCACTCTGCTGCCCGGTGATACCGGTATGTGCAGTCCCGTCTGTGCCATAAGTACAAGCAGTCCCGCCGTCTTGAGCGTTACCGTCTTTCCGCCTGTGTTCGGACCGGTAACCACAAGTGTGCTGTAGTCTCCGCCTATGCTTATGTTAACTGGCACTACGGTCTTCTTGTCTATGAGCGGATGGGCCGCGCTTATGAGCTGCAGCTCCTTCCCCTCGTCTATCAGAGGCTCCTCGCCGTCCATGTCAAAGGACAGTCTGCCCTTTGCGTTTATAAGGTCCAGCTCCAGGAGGAGTTTCTGGTTGTTTACTATGTCGT